>NZ_JBFUBU010000095.1:0-4768 GCF_056405595.1 Polaromonas sp. P1_G1 | reverse complement strand
CTAAACGGGGCCGCGCAAGCACCTTCTCGGGATGGGATGCAAGGCGCGGTGCGACACCCATAGCACAGCTATGGGTTAGCGCCGCAACGCCGCAGACCGCCCGAGAAGGCGCTTGCCCTCCGGGTTGGGGTGAAATCGGGCGATTGAGCCACCCGGGCCCTTGCATGGGCATTAGCCCATGCGGCGTTCCCGGCCGGCCCACTCGTCCCGATTGCACCCCAACGCGGTCCCCGTTTAGGCTGTGACCAGGTTCTTACACGCCGGAGCAATTTCATGTGACGACACCCGCGGCCGCCGACGCGATCTACCGCTGGAAGACCAAGCTGGTCGACCATCACTTCTGCCCCGAGTGCGGCATTGCCACCTATACCGACAGCCCGGCCTTCGAGATGGACGGCAGCTGGGACGGCAGCACCCGCCGCATAGGCGTCAATGCGCGCCTGTTCGATGATTTCGATGCGGCCACCGCGCCCGTCACCGTGATCGACGGCAAGAACCTCTGGTAGCCGGCGCGGCCAAAAAAAGCCATCAGAAATGCGGCGGCAGCTCGTCGCGCAAGCTGCGCGCGGTGGTGATGTCGCCGTCGCGCACAGGCGCGGCCTTGAGGTCGGCGACCTCGCGCAGCAAGGCGTCGATTTGCTGCTGCTGGCGCACGATGATCTTGTCGAGCTGGTCCAGCAAGTCTTCGGCAAAGCTGGCCTTGATCTCGAGTTCGGTCAGGCGCTGCTCGGTGTCGCTGCTGCCATGCGCAGCCTGCGGGTCGTTTTTGGGGTGTTCCATGCCCGTATTGGACACGAAGCCCGGCCATTGCCTTTTCCCCAGGCCTTGTCTAAGCTGGGCCCCATCTTTCGCAGAAGGGGGGCAACATGGTGGAACAAACCATTGAGAAACCGGAAGCGCCAGGAGGAGCAAGACAAGCAGAAGGCGGCCTGGAGGCCGAGCGTGCTGCCATCGCATCACGCCGCGTGTTTGTCTATGCAGACGGCAAGGGCCCCGAAGAAAACTGGGGCCTGGCCCTGTCGGGCGGCGGCATCCGCAGTGCGACCTTCTGCCTGGGCGTGCTGCAGGCGCTGGCGAAAGCCCCGTTCAAGCTGCCGGCGGAAACCAATAGCCCCTTGCCCAAGTCCCTGCCGGCTTCCTCCATCAGCGCATGGCCCCTGCTGGCCCGCTTTGATTTCCTGTCCACTGTCAGCGGCGGCGGCTACACCGGGGGTTTTTTCTCCGCGCTGTTCCGCGCCAGGGAGCCGCTGGAGCCGTCCCCGCCCGCATCCGTGCCAATACCGACCCCAGCCCCCACGCCGATGGAACTCGCAAGCGAGGCCTACGCCGCGCTCGCCACCGATCCCCCCGGCAGGCTCAGCAAGCTCCAGGTCTCCTTGGCCAAGGCGCCGCCCGCCACACCCGACCGCCCCTTGCGCTGGCTGCGCGAAAACGGCCGCTACCTCGCGCCCAACAACACCGGCGACCTGTTCTACGACGTCGCCATCGCCATCCGCAACCTGTGCGCTGTGCACTATGTGATGGGTGTCACGCTGCTGGCGGTGTTCCTGCTGATGTTCGCCCTGCGTTTTGCCAGCCTGCAGATTCCGGTCGACGCGGTCAGCCATGCGGCGGCCCTGCTGGAGCGCTTCATGCAGCCGGCGCTGCCGCTGAAGGATTTCCGGGTCTGGTACAGCCCCTGGTTCGGCGTGCTGGGCGCCTGGTTCCTGGTCGCGGTCGTCCCCTGTGGCGTGGCCTACTGGCTGGACCAGGACAAGCCCATGGCCCAGGCCGAAGAGCCCATCCCCAAGCCGGCCCTTGCGGCGGCCGCCTTGCTGGCGCTGGGCATCGCCGCCGCCTGGCTGCTCTGGCCCAAGGCGCCGGGCGTTCCCTCCGGGCTCCTCGATGTTCCGCTGCCGCTCACCCTGCTGGCGCTGATGGACCTCTCGCTGTTCGTGTCCCTGCTGGTGTTTTGTGCCGCGAAATATGTCCCGTGGCAATCATCCAGGCTGTTTCGCAACCGCATCACGCGGTGGCTGTCGAATGTGCTCACCGTGTTGTGGGTCGTCGGCCTGCTCGCGCTGCTGGAGACCGCGGGCCAGACCCTCTACCTCTGGATGGCGGCGAGCGCTCCGGGGCCCGGCATGGTGTTCAGCGTGGCGGGTGCCGTCACCGCGCTGGTGGCGGCGATACGGCAGTTCGCCCCCATGCTGGCCCAGCCCGGCAAGGACAGCTGGCTCGGCAAGCTTCCGCTCAACGCCATCCTCGGCGTTGTCGGCCTGGCGCTGGCCCTGCTGCTGGCCGTGGCCTGGAACTGCGTGGCCGCCGCCTTGCTGCTCGGCCTGCAGACGCCGGCCCCGGGGCTCATCGTCGAAGCCATGTTCACCCAGGCCGGCGCCGGCCTGGGTTTCACCGGACCGCTGCGCTATGTGTACCCGGCGGTATTGATGGGCTTCTGCCTGCTGGCCACGGTGGCGGCGGGCTGTTTCCTGGGTTTCATCAATTTGTCCAGCCTGCAGACCATGTACGGCGCACGCCTCACGCGCGCTTACCTGGGCGCCTCGAACAAAAGGCGCTTCGACCCGGCGCAACCCAAGATGGACGTGACCGAGGCCGACGCCAGCGACGACTTTACGCGCGAGGCCTACTACCGAAACAATCATCTCGGGCCGGCCCACCTCATCAACGTGACCATCAACGCCACCACCGGTACCGGCGACCAGCTCACGCAGCGCGACAGGCAGGGCCTCCCGATGGCGGTCACGCCCGCGGGCATCACCGTGGACGGCCTGCCCTGGGATTGCCGCACCGGCCACGTCGCGGGCATGCCGACGCCCGCCAAAGTCCCCAGGCGCCCGCCGCCCGAGCTGTCCATAGGCCAGTGGATGGGCATATCCGGCGCGGCGTTCTCGACCGGCCTGGGCCGCGGCACTTCGCTCGGGCAAGCCATGCTGTTCACCCTCATCAACATACGCCTGGGCTGGTGGTGGAGTTCCGGAAAAAGGGATGCCAAAAAGCTGTCGCCGCTGTGGCGCAACCAGGCCTATCTGCAGCGCGAACTGCGTGCGCGCTTCCTCGGGACCGACGGCTCGCACTGGTACCTCAGCGACGGCGGGCATTTCGAGAACACCGGCGTCTTCGAGCTGCTGCGCCGGCGCGTGGGCTTTATCGTGTGCTGCGATTGCGGCGCCGACCCCCACTACGGCTTCGCGGACCTGGCTAACCTCATGCGCCTGGCGCGCATTGACTTCGGCGCGGAATTTGAATGCGTCAGGCCCGCCGACGTTCCCCGTTTCGCCCCGGATGCGGAGAGGCTGGCGCCTTACTTCGCGAGTGATGAAGCCGAGCTGTGCCCGCCAGCCAGCCCTGAGGGCAAGCTTTCGGCCGTTGCCGACGACAAGTGCGCCTTGCTTTATCGCGTGCGTTACGCGGGCAGCGCCGACGAGAGCATCGTGCTGGTGCTCAAGCCGCGCCTGATCCAGAGCGCCCCGCTGGACCTCTTCCAGTACCAGGCCAGAAACCCCTCGTTCCCGCAGCAGACCACCTTTGACCAGTTTTTTGACGAAGCCCAGTGGGAAAGCTACCGCAAGCTGGGCGTGTTGATCGGGTCACGGGTGTTTCGATAAGGCCGCCCGCAGTCTTGCTCCTTCCCCCGCTGGGGGAAGGCTGGGATGGGGGCCGCCGGCGCTGGAAGATTGAGGGGCCAATGCCCAATACGGAAATACCCGTTTGCTCCACCCGGAATACAGTGGGCGTCGAGCCCGGCCCAGGCCTTTCACTTCACAATCCGCCACACCATGACCCAACTCCAGAACTTCCCCCAAGACTTCCCCATCACCCAGAAATGGCCCGCCCAGCACCCTGAGCAGATCCAGCTGTATTCGCTGCCCACGCCTAACGGCGTCAAGGTCTCCATCATGCTCGAGGAGACCGGCCTGGCCTATGAGCCGCACCTGGTGAGCTTCGAGACCAACGACCAGATGTCGCCGGCCTTTCTCTCGCTCAACCCCAACAACAAAATTCCCGCCATCATCGACCCCAAGGGCCCAGGCGGCCGGCCGCTGCCCCTGTTCGAGTCCGGCGCCATCCTGGTTTACCTGGCCGAGAAGACCGGCAAATTCATCCCCCAGGATGCGGCCGGCCGTTACGAAACCCTCCAGWGGGTGATGTTCCAGATGGGCGGCATAGGCCCCATGTTCGGCCAGCTCGGCTTTTTCCACAAATTCGCCGGCAAGGAGTTTGAAGACAAGCGACCTCGTGACCGCTATGTTGGCGAGTCCAAGCGGCTGCTGGGGGTGCTTGAGCAGCGGCTTCAGGGACGCTCCTGGGTGATGGGTGATGACTACACCATTGCGGATATTGCTATTTTTCCGTGGGTTCGGAATCTTGTTGGTTTTTATGAAGCTGGGGAGCTGGTGGGATTTGCTGACTTTCCCAATGTCAAGCGGGTGCTGGAGGTTTTTGTGGCGCGGCCGGCGGTGGTGAAGGGGTTGGGAATTCCTAAGCGGGGTTGAGTTTTTTGAAGCCGGTTCTTGCTCCGGCGGTGCGCGCTCTGCTGAGGGTKGCTGGCCGGGGGTAGCCCGGCGGCTACTCACTTTTCTTTTGCTTCGCCAAAAGAAAAGTAAGCAAAAGAAAAGGCGACCCTGGTTGCTGCGTCCCTTCGCTGCGCTACGGGCAACCTGCGGTGCTCGGTCCAGACGGGGTCTCGCTAAACTCGCTTCGCTCAAACAACGCGATCCCTGATCCGTCTGGACCTCCGCTCCTCGGCGCATCCACAAGGGGTGGGGAG
>NZ_JBFUBU010000094.1:0-5073 GCF_056405595.1 Polaromonas sp. P1_G1 | reverse complement strand
CCTTGTGGATGCGCCGAGGAGCGCAGGTTCAGGCGGATCAGGGATCGCGTTGTTTGAGCCGAAGGCGAGTTTAGCGAGACCCCGCCTGAACCGAGCACCGCAGGTTGCCCGCAGCGAAGCGAAGGGACGCAGCAACCAGGGTCGCCTTTTCTTTTGCTTACTTTTCTTTTGGCGAAGCAAAAGAAAAGTGAGTAGCTGCCGGGCTACCCCCGGCCAGCCATCCTCAGCAGAGAGCACAGAGGGGAGGGAACGCGCAAGCCGGCGCAAGACCCGGCTCACCCCCTCCGGGAGAAGATAAGGCCATAACCCCCCGCTTATCCCCCGATTTCCAACTAGTACAGCTTGATAACCTTTATCTAAAGCCCATACCGGGAAAACGCCAACTAAAGTTTTCACCGCCAGCGGCCGATAGCCATACATACAGATAGACAGAGACCCCATCGACATCCAAGGACTGCATATGCACGAGACAAACAACAACAGCAACCCCGCCGCCGCCGCGAAGGCGCTGGAATTCCTGGCCTTCACGCTGGGCCAGGAAGAGTACGGCGTGGACATCCAGAAAGTGCAGGAGCTGCGCGGCTACGACACCGTCACGCGCATCGCCAATGCGCCCGAACACATCAAGGGCGTGGTCAACCTGCGCGGCATCATCGTGCCGATTGTGGACATGCGCATCAAGTTCAACCTGGGCACGCCCAGCTACGACCAGTTCACGGTGGTGATCATCCTGAACATTGCCAGCCGCATCATGGGCATGGTGGTGGACAGCGTCTCGGACGTGATCACGTTGAGCCCCGAACAGGTCAGGCCGGCGCCCGAGATGGGCGCGCTGCTGGACACCGAATACCTCATAGGCCTGGGCACGCTGGATGAACGCATGCTCATCCTCGTCGACATCGACAAGCTCATGTCCAGCAGCGACATGGCCTTGATAGAGCGCGCCACGGCTTAAGCCCCGCCACCCCACGAAACACACATAACAAAGCACACCATGTCTTTCTCAAACCTCAAAATAGGGACACGCCTGGGATCGGGCTTCTTACTGGTCCTGGTGCTTCTGGCGGCGATCGCCGGTCTGGGCCTTAACGCGATGTCGGGCGTGCAGCATCGGCTGGGCGGCATCGTGGACGGCAACAACGTCAAGAATTTCGCGGCCAACGAGATGGTGGACAACTTCCGCGACATCGCGCTGATCGTCAGCACCATCGTGCTGCTGGAAGACCCCGCCGCCATGCAGGACCAGAAAAACCGGCTGACCGCCGCGCGTGAAAAATACGGCAAGGCCAAGAAAGTGCTGGTCGAGTCCTCCCTGGACGCGAAAGAAAAAGACTTGCTGGACAAGCTGGACCAGTCGATCAAGGCGGCATCCCCGCTGGTCAACAAGGTGGTCGAACTCGGGATGCAAAACAAGAATGCGGAAGCCACGGCGCTCATGATGGGCGAGTCGGCGCCCGCCACCCGCAGGGCCATTGCCGTCATCGATGACATCGTCAACTACGAGCGGGAGCTGTCCCGGAAATCCTTCGATGAAGCCAAGGCCGAGTACACCGGCTCGCGCAACCTGATGCTGGGGCTGGCCGGGCTGGCGATCGCGCTGGGGGCCCTGGGCGCCTGGTGGATCACACGGTCCATCACGCAACCGATCAACAGCGCGGTGAAGATCGCCCAGACCGTGGCGTCCGGCGACCTGACCAGCCGCATTGAAGTGACCAGCCAGGACGAGACAGGCCAGCTGATGCAGGCGCTCAAGGACATGAACGACAGCCTGGTCGGTATTGTGGGCAATGTGCGCAGCGGCACGGACACCATCGCGACGGCTTCGAGCCAGATCGCTGCGGGTAACCACGACCTGTCCTCGCGTACCGAGCAGCAGGCGAGCTCGCTCGAAGAAACGGCGGCTTCGATGGAAGAGCTGACCTCGACCGTCAAACAGAACGCCGACAACGCCCGCCAGGCCAACCAGCTGGCGGTGTCCGCCTCCAGCGTCGCCGTCAAGGGCGGCAGTGTGGTCGCCGAGGTGGTCGGCACCATGGGGGCGATCAATGCTTCTTCACGCAAGATCGTCGACATCATTGGTGTCATTGATGGCATCGCCTTCCAGACCAATATCCTGGCGCTTAATGCGGCAGTGGAAGCCGCCCGTGCCGGTGAGCAGGGCCGAGGCTTTGCGGTGGTGGCTGCTGAAGTGCGCAACCTGGCCCAGCGCAGCGCCGCAGCGGCCAAGGAAATCAAGACGCTCATCGGCGACTCGGTCGACAAGGTCGAAGAGGGCAGCAAGCAGGTCGCCGAAGCGGGCAAAACCATGGACGAGATTGTCGACAGCGTCAAACGCGTGACCGACATCATGGCCGAGATCACGGCGGCGAGCCAGGAACAAACCTCGGGCATTGAACAGATCAACCAGGCCATCACGCAGATGGACCAGGTCACGCAGCAGAACGCGGCCCTGGTCGAGGAAGCGGCCGCCGCGGCTTCCTCGCTGCAAGAACAGGCCAGCGGGTTGTCGCAGGTGGTCAGTGTGTTCAAGGTCAATGGTGGTCACGCGCCGGCCGCGCAGCCACAGCGTTCCAGCGTGGCCCGGCCTGCGACACCCAAACAACCGCCGAAAGCCCGGCAGGCGATTTCCGCGCCGCGCAAGCCGGCCGCTCCTGCGGGTGAACTGGCCATGGCCGGCGGCGGCAGCTGGGAAACGTTTTAAGCCCACAGCAAGCCAAAGCCGGCCCTGCTTAACCATCATTTTTGAAAGCCTGGATCATGACACTCAACAACATCAAGGTCGGCAGCCGCCTGGGGCTGGCCTTCGGCCTGATTCTTTTCATCATGGCGGTGATCTCCGTCACCGGCATCTGGCGCCTGCAGGGCCTGGCCGCCACGACCCAGCAACTCGGCACGATAGACAACGAGAGGCTCAAGATGGCCGTGCAGTGGCGCCAGACCATAGACCTGAACTGGATACGCACGCGGGCGTCCATCCTCGACGCCGACACCAGCCGCATCCCGATGTGGCAGGCCGACATGGACAAGACCTCGGAAATCTCGAACGCCTCGCGCAAGCGCCTGGTCGAACTGGTCCAGACGGAAGAGGGCAAAAAACTCATCGCCAGCATCGATGCCGCGCGCGAGGCCTACCGCACGCCGCGCGCCGCCGTGCTCAAAAGAAGGCATGCCGGGGAAGACGTCACCGCCGTGCTGGAGCGCGAACTCAAGCCGCTGGCCGAAGCCTACAGCGAAAGCATCCACAAGCTCGAGGAATTCCAGCAAACGCTGTATGACGCCGCCCTGGCGCGGGCCGAAGAGAATGCGGCCCAGGGCCGCTTGATATTGATCGTGGGTTCGGTGCTGGCCTTGCTGCTGGGCGCGGCATCGGCTTTGGTGCTGACCCGCTCCATCACCGGGCCTTTGCGCCAGGCCGCCCGCAGCGCGCGTTTCATCGCCGACGGCGACCTGACCCAGCCCATCCACAGCGTGGGCCGGGACGAAGCCGCCGAGTTGCTGCAAGCCCTGAAGACCATGCAGGACAACCTGGTAGGCATCGTCGGCAATGTGCGCAGCGGGACCGACACGATTGCGACGGCTTCGAGCCAGATCGCTGCGGGTAACCATGATTTGTCTTCGCGTACCGAGCAGCAGGCGAGCTCGCTGGAAGAAACGGCGGCCTCGATGGAAGAACTCACTTCCACGGTCAAACAAAATGCCGATAACGCGCGCCAGGCGAATCAGCTGGCCGTGTCCGCGTCCAGTGTGGCCGTCAAGGGCGGCAGCGTGGTCGCCGAGGTCGTGGGAACCATGGGCGCCATCAATGCGTCCTCGCGCAAGATTGTCGACATCATTGGTGTGATTGACGGGATTGCTTTCCAGACCAATATCCTGGCTCTGAATGCGGCTGTAGAAGCCGCGCGTGCTGGTGAACAAGGACGGGGCTTTGCCGTGGTCGCGGCCGAAGTGCGCAACCTGGCCCAGCGCAGTGCCGCAGCCGCCAAAGAAATCAAGACGTTGATCGGCGACTCGGTCGACAAGGTCGAAGAGGGCAGCAAGCAGGTCGCCGAGGCCGGCAAGACCATGGACGAAATCGTCGACAGCGTCAAACGTGTGACCGACATCATGGCCGAGATCACGGCGGCGAGCCAGGAACAAACCTCCGGGATCGAGCAGATCAACCAGGCGATCACGCAGATGGACCAGGTCACGCAGCAGAATGCGGCACTGGTGGAGGAAGCGGCCGCCGCGGCGTCTTCGCTGCAGGAGCAGGCCAGCGGGTTGTCGCAGGTGGTCAGTGTGTTCAAGGTCAATGGTGGTAACGCGCCGGCCGCGCAGCCACAGCGTTCCAGCGTGGCTCGGCCGGCCACTCCCAAACAGCCTCCGCAGGCCCGGCAGGCGATTTCTGCGCCGCGCAAACCGGCGGCTCCCGGCGGCGACCTGGCCATGGCCGGTGGCGGTAGCTGGGAAACGTTTTAAGGCCGGCCCTGTTGGAGCCGGTCTTGCTCCGGCGGTGCGCCCTCTGCATGGGCTTGCTGGCCGGGGTTGCCGGCAGCAAGTAACTTTCTTTTGCTTCGCCAAAAGAAAGTCACCAAAGAAAAGGCGACCCGCAGTCTGGGTCCCTACGCTTCGCTACGGGCAACCTGCGGTGCTCGAGCCAAGCGGGGTCTGGCTAAACTCGCCTTCGGCTCAAACAACGCCAGCCCTGATCCACTTGTCTCTGCGCTCCTCGGCCCAGCCAGGACGGGGCAAGCGGGAGCGGGGACAAAAGACAAAGAAACAACCAAGACAAACAAGGACTCGCCAARGCGAGTCCTTGTGGTTTTCAGTATTCGGATTCTTGTCTTCGGCTGTTTGGTATTCCTTCCCCACCCCTTGTGGATGCGCCGAGGAGCGCAGGCCCAGACGGATCAGGGATCGCGTTGTCTGAGCGAAGCGAGTTTAGCGAGACCCCGTCTGGACCGAGCACCGCAGGTTGCCCGTAGCGAAGCGRAGGGACGCAGCAACCAGGGTCGCCTTTTCTTTTGCTTACTTTTCTTTTGGCGAAGCAAAAGAAAAGTGAGTAGCCGCCGGGCTACCCCCGGCCAGCAAGCA
>NZ_JBFUBU010000093.1:0-5238 GCF_056405595.1 Polaromonas sp. P1_G1 | reverse complement strand
CCCCCACCCCTGCCCTCCCCCAGCGGGGGAGGGAGCTGAATCGGGGAGAGGGCCGCAGCCCGCTCAAGCCACCTTGACGTTGATGCGGCGCGGTTGCGCGTGCGCGGCTTTGGGGATGCGCAGCTTGAGCACGCCGTGGGTGAGCTCGGCGGTCACGTTCTCGGTGTCCAGTTCCTTGCTGAGGCTGAAGACGCGGTGAAAACGTCCCAGGCCCACCTCGGTGTGGCTGGAATGCAGGCCTTCGGGCGCGGCCAGGGCGGACTCGGCCTCTATGGTCAGGGTGTCGGCCTCGACCTGGAGCTTGAGGTTCTCCCTGGGCACGCCGGGTAGGTCGGCATACAGGGTGATGCCGGTGCTGTCTTCGAGCACGTCGACGGGCGGCGTGAGGGTGGCATTGGTGTAGCGTGCCGGCTGCCTTTGCTGTTGCTGCTGGCGCGTGACTTCGGTGGATGACGAAGACGTGCCGTTCTGCATGGCGTCGTTGCTGTTGTTGCCGCGGCCGTTGCCGGTGGTGGTGCCGGCCTGGCTGGATTTGCTGCCGAACATGGTGGGTCTCCTTTCTTTCTCTGTCTGCGGGTGTCAGTTAGTGGATGGTGATGCGGCGTGGCTGGGCGGCCGCGCGGCGCTGGATGCTGATGTGGACCAGGCCGTCCTTGAAGCTGGCCTCGACGGCGTCGGGGTCGGCATCTTCGGGCAGGCTGATCACGCGGCGGAAGCTGCCGGCGAAACGCTCGTTGATGTGCAGCGTGGACTGCGCGCCGTCTTCAGGCAGCTGCGACTTGCGCTCGCCGGCGATGGTGAGCATGCCGCGCTCGAGGTCGATCTCGAGTGATTTCGGGTCGACGCCGGGGGCGAAGGCGTAGACCTCCACCGTCTGCGGCGTGCCGCCTATGTTGAGGGCGGGAAAGCCGCCGCGGCCGAAGCCGCGGATGTTGGGAGACAGCTCGAGGGCCTGCTGGATCTCACGTTGCAGGCGGTCCATCTCCCCGAACATGTCGTAGGGAAACAGCGATCGAAACATGGCGATTACCTCCATTCAGGTTGAACATGGTCATTCAATGAAGGGGCGCCGGACCGGCGGCTCAGCGCCCGGATGGAGGAAGTAGGAATTCGCCGGAAAATTTCAAGAGGGGTGTTGCGGCTTTTGCGTTTACCTGCGTTTGAAGTGTTTTGTTGCAGGCGCGGCCTGGGCTGGTTTTTCTCCTTCCCCCGCTGGGGGAAGGTTGGGATGGGGGCCCGACGGCGCTTGAAGGTGCAGGGGTGTAGATGAGGCCGCTGGCCCCCACCCCACCCTCCCCCAGCGGGGGAGGGAGTTCAATCGGGGAGAGGGAATCAATCGGGGAAAAGGCTAGCCGGCAAACAGTTCGGTCATGAACTGCGTCGACTTCAGCCCGGTCCCCGTCAGCAGCACCACCGTGGTTTCATTCGCCTTGATGGCGCCGGACGCATGCAGGACGTCGAGTGCCGCGGCGGCCGAGGAACTGGTGGGTTCGGCGTACAGGCCGGTGGCGGCCAGGCGGCGGACGGCGGCGGCGATCTGTTCTTCTGTTAACGCCACGGTCCCGCCGCCCGATTCGCGCAGCGCTTTGAGCAGCTCGGCCAGGCGTATCGGCCGCYTGATGGCCGTGCCTTCAGCAATCGTCGGWTTGACGATGCGTTCCACGGGCCCGTCGCTGCCGGCCGTAAAACTCGCGTCAATCGGCGAGCAGTTCAGCGGCTGGGCCGCGAAGAGCCTGGGCAGCTTTTTGATCTGGCCCGAGGCCAGCAGCTCGCTGAAGCCGATGTGGCAGCCCAGCACATTGCTGCCGGCGCCACAGGGGATGATGATGTTGTCGGGCGCCTTGAAGCCCAGGTCTTCCCACAACTCATAGGCGATGGACTTGGTGCCCTGCAGGAAGAAGGGGTGCCAGTTGTGGCTGGCGTAAAAGATGTGCTCCGACTGGCGGATGGCTTCGTATTCGGATTCCTCGCGCGGGCCTTCGACCAGTTGCACCTCGGCGCCGAAAGCGCGGATCTGCGCGACCTTGGGCAAGGGCGTGTAGCCGGGCGCGAGGATCTTGACCTTGAGGCCGGCCGCGGCGCCTGCGGCGGCAATCGCCGCGCCGCCGTTGCCGGAGCTGTCTTCAAGGATGTGCTGGATGCCCAGCTGCTTGAGGAAGGACACCATGACACTCGCGCCGCGGTCCTTGAAGCTGCTGGTGGGGTTGAACCATTCGAGCTTGAAGTGTGGCCGCAGCCCGCCCCAGGATTTTTCGACCAGGGGCGTGCAGCCTTCGCCCATGCTGGCGCGGCTGTCGATTGCCAGCGGCAGCGCGGCGCGGTAGCGCCAGAGGGAGCGCTGGCGGGTGTCGACGTCATCGCGGCTGATGCCGGGTAGCGCGCTGAGCATCAGCGGGTTGCCATCGTCGGAGCGCCAGCGGCGGTCGGTGAGCGGGTAGTGTTTGCCGGTGCGGGGATCGATGTAGTGCGGCTGCATGGGGGCTTTCAGGAGGCGGGTGAGGACTTGTGTCAAAGTCCAGAGACTGGATAATATATCCAATGCTGGATAAATCGTCAAACAACACCCCTGCAGCCGGCCCGCTGCGATACCATGGGCAGCCAGACAATTTGTCTGATTCCTGAAAACCGCCGCCATGCCCAAAGCACCCGCCCAGCCCAGCAACAAGCACCTGCTCGCCGAGCTCAAGAACATTGCCGAAGGCCTGGGCAAGACCTTTGCGCCGTTTTGCGAGGTGGTGGTGCATGACCTCACACATCCGAAAAACGCCATCCTCGCGATCGAAAACAACCTGAGCGGCCGGCGCGTGGGCCAGCCCGCGACGGAGCTGGGCCTGGCGCGCATCCAGGACCCGGACTACCCCGCGGTGATCGCCAACTACGCCAACCAGTTCGCCGACGGCCGCAAGGTCAAGAGCACCTCGGTGGGCATACGCAACGAAGCCGGCGAATACGTGGCCGCCATCTGCCTGAATGTGGACCTGACGCTGTTCAACGGCTTCCAGGCGGCGATGTCGCAGTTCACCGCGATTGAAAGCAGCGCGGTGACGGAGACGCTGGACGCAGCGAACGCCGACCGCATCCACCAGTGCATAGACGAGTTCGCCGCCGCGCGCGCCACGACCTCGCGCTCGCTGCGGCCGGCTGACCGCAAGCAGCTGGTGCAGGACTTGAAGAAGGCCGGCTACCTGGAGATACGCCGCGGGGCGGAGATTGCGGCGGCGCATATGGGTGTTTCTAGAGCTACGGTGTATAGCGACGCGAAGTAGGGATTCGGCGGCCGCTGGCCCCCACCCAACCCTCCCCCAGCGGGGGAGGGAGTAAAACCTCTTGGCTCCCTCTTCCAGGGGGAGAGGAAACCTCTCTAGTCCCCTCTCCCTCTGGGAGAGGGTTAGGGTGAGGGCCGACGGCCTTAGCCTTCCGCGATCCGCTTGGCCGTCTGCCGTGTGGTCTTGAGCACCAGCTTCTGCACGCGTTCCACCAGGGTTTTGGCGCCATGCGGCAGCGCGGGCGCCAGCGCTTCGGCGGCGCCTTCCAAGGCGGCGGGGATTTTGTCGGCGACGTCTTTCGCGGTGGCCAGGGTGAAGGCGGCGCCCATGCCCAGTTCGGCCGCCATCTGCCGCACGTGGGCCTGCGTGACATTGCCGGGCCGGGTCTCGCCGCCGATGGAAAAAGCGAACTCGCCGGAGAGCCCGGGATAGATGCGGGTGCACATGAGGTCGTAAAACGGCGTCAGGCGCACGCCCTGGCCAGGCGGCTGGTAGACCGACAGGTTTTTGGCGTGGCTGTCGTTGTTGCCGGTGTAGAGGTTGAAGAACACCCAGCGCAGCAGGTTCAGCAGATCGACGGCGGGCGCCGAACTGTATTGCCGCACCAGCCGCGCGCACTGCGCCAGGCCGGGGCCGCCTTCCTTCTCGTATTTTTTGTCCGACACCACGCCGCTGAGCTGGCACAGGTCGTATTGGATCAGGCGGCCCAGCCTGCCGCCCTCCTGCGGCACGCGGTCAAAGCGCTTGACGACGCAGGCGCGGGTGTGCGGCTCGTAAAACACCTCGGCCGTGGGCAGGCCGCAGCGCGCGGCGGCGAGCATGAGCAGGGTTTCGTTCGCGGCCGAATGCCAGACCTCGGGCAGGCGCCGGATGTCGGGTTTGAGGATGTGGCTGGATGGGGAGGTGCCGCGCGCGAGCTTCGGCACGCCGTCGGCAAAAATCGCGATGGAAGCCTTGTCCTGCGCGCCGGCCAGCGAGATGCGGGTTTCGCGGCCCTGGATGTCGATGGCCGCCGCCGACTTGCCGGCCAGGCGCTGGGCCAGGGCTTCCCAGCTGGTCGTCTCGTAGCGCGGCCCCTCGGGCCTGGCACCGGCCGGCAGGATGACAAAGCCACCGGCCGTGTCGCCCGCCGTCTCCAGCAGCAAGCCGAACAGGGTGGAGGCCTTGCGGCTGATCGCCAGGTAGCTGCGCAAATCGCCTTCAGGCAACAGGTTCTCAAAAAAGGCCTGCACGGCCGGGGCGTCGCTGCGGCCGGTGGCCAGGGTGATGCCGGCCACCTGGGCGGGCTCCCGCCGCGTCAGCCATTCGGCCGAGTATTCGAAAGACAGCGGCGAGCTGTCATGGACCGAGCCGACCCGCTCTTCGTTGAAAAAGACGTCGAGGCGGGAAGGCTCCGTCGGGGCGGTGTTGATGGTSGTCATGGCTGGCCGCCTGCTTTGGGACGCACCACCACTTCCAGGCCCAGCAGGTTCAATACGTCGAGAACCTTTTGCAGCTGCACGGTCGGCTTGCCGCGTTCCAGCTCGATGACAAAGCGGTTGCCGGTGCCGCCCAGCCCCGCCACGTCGACCTGTTTGAGGGCCAGCCTGTGCCGCCGCTCGCGCACCAGCTCGCCCAGGTCGGCGGCGGACCGGACGATGGCGCCTTGAGAGATCAAAAAATTACCGATCGGGATGTTTTCTTCAACGGAAGGCATAGGATGATCCATAGTTACCGATCGGTAAGTTTAGGGGTCTTTCGCAGCAGCTGTCAATAAAAGTTACCTATCGGTAACTTTGAGGGAAAACCTGATCTGGTTTATCCGCGGATGACACAGATGACACAGATGACGGAGGTTGAAGAAAGGCATCTGTGGCATGGCTGCATGCAAACAGGCCCTTGGCCGGAACAGAGGCAAAACCCTTACAAATCAAATCGCCAAAACCGCGCAGATAGGCGTCCTTGCCCCGATGATGATGGGCGCTCCAGCCCC
>NZ_JBFUBU010000092.1:0-5286 GCF_056405595.1 Polaromonas sp. P1_G1 | reverse complement strand
CCGGCGTTGTCTGAGCCGAAGGCGAGTTTAGCCGGACCCCGCTTGGCTCGAGCACCGCAGGTTGCCCGTAGCGAAGCGTAGGGACCCAGACTGCGGGTCGCCTTTTCTTTGGTGACTTTCT
The DNA here is from genome assembly GCF_056405595.1 of Polaromonas sp. P1_G1. NCBI lineage: Bacteria > Pseudomonadati > Pseudomonadota > Betaproteobacteria > Burkholderiales > Comamonadaceae > Polaromonas > Polaromonas sp. P1_G1. The sequence goes on along the minus strand of NZ_JBFUBU010000092.1, from coordinate 5,165 downwards.
TTTGGCGAAGCAAAAGAAAGTTACTTGCCGCCGGGCAACCCCCGGCCAGCAGAACTCAGCAGAGAAAACAGTAGCGCAAAGGCCGGAGCAAGACCGGCCTAAATACCTATCAGGCCAAGAACTTCATATCCCTAAGCCAAGCCGCCAAGCGTTCGGCAAAAACCTTATAACCCTCGCCATTTGCATGAATCTGGTCCGACCGCAGCTCACTGCGCGACAGCACATACGACCAGCCGCCGCTGAAGAGCGGCGTGCCGGTTTCCTTCGCGACCTCGGAATACACCTCATGGTCGCCCAGTGAATTGGTCGCGGCGGCCAGGAACACCGGCCTGGGCTGCGCGATCAGCACCACTTGCGCGCCGGCCGCCGCCGTCTGCACCAGGCTTTTGAGCGCGGCGCGCGTGCGGTCCAGCGGCAAGCCGCGCAGGAAGTCATTGCCGCCTATCGACACCAGCACCAGGCCCGGCGTGTTGTCCTGCAGCAGCGAGGGCAGCCGCGCCAGCGCGCCTTCGGCTGTGTCGCCGTTGAGGCCCGCGTTTTTGGTGACGTAGCCCGTCAGTTGCTCCAGCTGCTGCGGGTAGCCGGCGCCAGCCACGGCGCCGTAGCCATAGGTCAGCGAATCGCCCAGACACAGCAGCACGGCTTCCTTGGGCAGTGTCTTGCCCTGCGGCTTGGCTTTTTTGGAGCAGCCCGCGGCCAGCAGCAGGGCGGAGGCGGCGCTGCCCAGCAGCAAATGGCGGCGAAAACCGGAGGTGGATAGGGGCATGGTGTGAAGCGAAGTGTGGTGGGGTGGGTCAGATGCCGTTCAGGTTCATGAAGGATTGGCGGCTTGCGGCGGCGCCTCCGGCGCCTGCGCGTGCAGCTGCTTTCTCACGTAGTCCACATGCTGGCGCAGCGTGTAGACCCGGTCTGAAAAGTCCAGCGCGAACTTCATGTGGCTCACGTCGTGTTCTATCTTGTCCAGCCGCGCGGTGGCCTCGGCGACCTCCCGCGCATCGAGCCGCCGCGCACCGATGTCGCGCTCCATCTCCAGCAGCGCGCCGTAGCGGCGGTAGAGCCGGTTCTTTTCCTTGAACTCGAACAGCCTGGGCACGATGCGGAAGACGGGAATCGCGATCGCCACCAGCGGCAGCAGCACCAGCAGCAGGCGTTGCAGGGCGTTGGCCGCCCAGTAGGGCAGGTAGCGCTGCAGGAAGGGCCGGCCGTCCTTGTAATAACGCGCCGCCTCATCGGCCAGCGGAAATTCCGTCGCGGCCCCGTTCGGGAACTCGCCCGGCCTGTTCAGCAGCGTAGCGCCCCGGTGCACTTCGCGCGCGGCTTCCAGCAGCAGGTAGGCCAGGGCCGGGTGCAGGTCCTTGTGGATCACCAGGTTGGCCGTGGTGGCCAGCAAGGTGATGTCCTGGCGCGGGCGGTCCTGCGCCGGATCGACCGAGCCGGCCTTGAGCGTGACCAGCGAGAGGTAGGGCAGGCGCCGCGCCAGCCCCTCGGCGTGTTCAATCGACACCAGGTGCGCCTCGTCCTGCTTGCCCAGCAGCATCTGCACCGCCGGTGTCTGCGGCGCGCCAATCAGGAAGAGCGCGTCGATCTCGCGTGCCAGCAGCGCCTTGGCCGCCGCCTGCCCGCCGCCGGGCGTCAGCGTCGCATTGGCCGGCGTGACACCATAGGCTTGCAGCAACTCCAGCGCCACCTTGCGTGTGCCGCTGCCTTCCACGCCGATGGCGACTTTTTTGCCCGCCAGCGGGCCCAGGCCCTTGCTTAAGGTTTTGGCCAGCGCCGGCGAGGTGAACATCCAGACCGGCTCGTAACCCACGACCCCCAGCGAGCGCAGCGGCGTGCTGGATTCCGGCTCCTGCGAATCAAGCTGCAGCAAGCCCAGGCCGCCCTGCACAAAACCCACCGGCATGCCCGCGTTCAGGCGCTCAAGGTTTTGCACCGCACCGCTGGAAGGCAAGAGCTCCAGTGTCACGCCGTTGGCGCTTAAATAGCTTTGGTACCTCAGCGCGAACTGGTGCGCCGCGCCGTCCACCGCACCCGTCGTCATCTGGACCTGCCGCGGCGGCGCCGGCAGCAGCGAACGCGAGAACATCGACAGCAGCACCGCGAGCCCGCCGATGATGGCCACCGCAAGCAGGAAGGTCTGCTTGCGGCTCAGGGAGGGGATGATCAGCATGGGTGCAGTCTAACCAAGAGCCTGCAAGCCACAAAGCGGACGCTATGGCCCAGCCAGGCCATGTGTCGTCAAGCCGCCAATGCGCTCAGCGCAAATTCGCCCGCACCCAGCGCAGAATATCCGCCGCGCCCATAGCGCCCGCCTGGCGCGCCACTTCGCGGCCGTTCTGGAACAGCGCCAGGGTCGGAATGCTGCGGATATTGAAGCGCGCACCCAGATTGGGCACGGCCTCGGTGTCGACCTTGGCCACGCGCACTTGCGGCTCCAACTGCGCGGCGGCCTGCTCGTAGGCCGGCGCCATCTGCCGGCAGGGCCCGCACCACGGCGCCCAGAAGTCGACCAGCACGGGAATCTGGTTGCGGCTGATATGTTTGTCAAAGGCCGCTTCGTCCAGCGCGGTGGAATGCGCCACAAACAGCGCTTTCTTGCAGCTGCCGCAGCTGGGCTCGCTGCCCAACTGGTCGGCGCGCACGCGGTTGGTGGTGTGGCAGTGGGGGCAGACGATGTGGAGCGAGTCGGTCATTGTTTGTAACTGGGGCGCCGGGGAGGCTTTTCAAGCCGGCGCAGGGTGTACAAATACGTCCTGCGTTCCGTGCGGGCGCGCTCGAAGATTTCCAGATTGTGAAAGGGGTACTGGTTTTGAAACTGTTTTGGAGGCATCGCCGCCTGGCATCCGCTGCGGGCGTCCTGTCCGGTGCGCTGGGGATACTGCTGCTCACGGGTTGCGCCAGCGGCGTGAAGTCCTTTCCCCTGCAGGAAAAGTTCGGGTCCACCGCCACCTATTCGCGCCTCTTCGACGCCAGGCCCGAGCAGACCTGCGAGGCCGCGCGCCGCGCGCTGCTGAGCCAGGGCTACATCATCAACATCGCCAGGGCCGACCTGGTCGAGGGCCAGAAGAGCTTCCAGCCTGAGGCCGAGTCGCACCTGCAGATGGTGATACGCGTGGTGTGCGCGCCAGAAAGCGCCGACGGCAAGATCAGCCTGGGTTTTGTCACCGCGCTGCAGGACAGCTACCAGCTCAAAAAGAGCAACAACTCCGCCAGCCTGGGCGTGGGCGCCCTGGGCTCGGTGTCCCTGCCTTTCAGTTCCGGCAATGACTCCATGGTGAAAGTCGGCAGCGTCACGATTTCGTCGGACGCGTTTTACGACGGCTTTTTTGAGCTGCTCAGCCGCTACCTCGCGACGGTGGACGATTTGCCGCCGCAATCCCAATAGGTAACTCATATTTGCCCGCTTTGTAAGGTGGCGCTACATCCTGATACGCCGGCATGCCGCGCGGTAAACACGGGGTAAAAGCGCAGCGCATTACATCCGCCCTACCTCCGCATTACACGGCGTTGACCTTGGGGTTCCACGATGAAGGCACTGAAGCACCCAGGCCCCTCCAGGCCGGTGCTTTGGAAAAGCAAGCCCCCCCGGTTTGCTGCTTCACTCATTGAGCAAAGGAGCCCCCATGAAATCGAAACTCTTGACCGCATCCCTTCTGGCCACCGCGCTGGCCGCGGGCCTCGCCGCCGCGCCGGCGATGGCGCAGCCGGGCCCTTATTCACCTTCGCCTTCCTATCCGCCTCAGGTGGTGTATGCGCCTGCTCCGCAAACGCCGGGCATAGACAATGCGCAGCAGGCCATCAGCGAGCGCATACGCCAGGGCCTGCAGTCCGGCCGCATCACGCCCTCGGAAGCCCGTTTGCTATACCGCCGCGACAACGACATCCAGAACCGTGAGGCCGCCTACAAGGCCGACGGCCGCGTCACGCCGCAGGAACGCCAGCAGCTGCGCGCCGACATGGCCCAGCTCAGCGCCGAAGTCGAACGCGCCATCGCCAACAACCGCACCGTTGCCGTCGGCTATCCGGCCGACAGGCTGGGCGGCATCGACAGCCAGGAGTTCAACATCCGCCAGCGCATTGATGAAGGCGTGCGCAGCCACCGCTTGAGCCTGCGCGAAGCCGGCCGCTTGCAGGCCCGCGAGGAGGCCATTGAACGCCGCGAGGCCGCTTACCGTTCCGACGGCGTGGTGACGCAGCAGGAGCGCCGTGACCTGCGCGCCCAGCTGGCGGCCTTGCGCGATGAAGTTGAACGCCTGATCAATCCGCGCGGTTAAGCACCAAGGCTTATCAAGCCGTGAGGCATAAAAAAACCCCGGTCAGCGCATGGCGCCGGCCGGGGTTTTTGTTTCAAGCGAAAAGAATCAGGCTGCTTTGGCGCGGCGGAAAGCCGTGCTGCGCTTGGCCGCGACCTTGTGCTCACCGGCAATCTTGCCAGCCAGTGCGGCACTCTTCTGCTCGATCTGCGCGGCCAGCTTGCTCAAAGCCAGTGCGCCGGGCGCAGTGGCCTGGGCCAGGGTGTTCAGCGCGGTCACGCCGGTTTTTTCTTCAAACAGGCTGGCGTTGGCAGCGGCGCGTTCGACGCCGGCTTCTGCCACTTTCACCAGCTGGCTCACCACCTGCTCGGCGCCGCTGGTCGTCAGCAGCAAGCCCTTGGTGTAGTAGGCGCTGAAGGCGGCTTGTGCGGCCGAAGCGTTTTTCGCGGTTTCAGCGGTCAGTTCGGTGCGCGATTGTTTCAGGGCTTTGTTCCAGCGCTGCTCCAGCAGGCTGACCACACGCTCACCGCCGGCACGGTAGGCCTGGATGACGTTGCGGGCGGTATTGCCGTAGGACTCGATCAGGTCGGTGGCAACGGTGGAGAGGTTTTTGGCGCTCATGGGAATTCCTTTGTTAGGCTTTGACGATGGGCTTATCTTGCCGGGTTTGGCTAGTGAGGGCGACCTAACGGGTTAGAGAGGGGTGTCCAGATGCCGGGTCTTGCGCCGGCTTTGCGCGCTTCTGTGTCCTCTGCATAGGGTAGCTGGCCGGGGGTAGCCCGGCGGCTACTCACTTTTCTTTTGCTTCGCCAAAAGAAAAGTAAGCAAAAGAAAAGGCGACCCTGGTTGCTGCGTCCCTTCGCTGCGCTACGGGCAACCTGCGGTGCTCGGTTCAGGCGGGGTCTCGCTAAA
>NZ_JBFUBU010000091.1:0-5536 GCF_056405595.1 Polaromonas sp. P1_G1 | reverse complement strand
GGGCCGGCGTTGTCTGAGCGAAGCGAGTTTAGCCGGACCCCGCTTGGCTCGAGCACCGCAGGTTGCCCGTAGCGAAGCGTAGGGACCCAGACTGCGGGTCGCCKTTCTTTTGCTTACTTTTCTTTGGCGAAGCAAAGAAAAGTGAGTCGACGCCGGGCGACCCCGGCCAGCAACCCTCAGCAGCGAGCGCGCCCGCCGGAGCAAGACCCGGGGCAAGACCCGGTCATGCTTTTTAACCCTATCAGCTAGTCACCAAGCCATATTGCGCATTCCTGACAGCCAGGAGAAGCTACGGCTCACTATGAAAAGAAGACAACTGACCGCGGCCGCAGTCCTGGCCGCACTCCTCCCTGGGGCAGGACGGGCCCAGTCCTTCCCGTCGAAACCGATCCGCATCGTCGTGCCTTTCGGGGCCGGGGGCATCGCCGACCTGACGGCGCGGGTGGTCGCGCAGAAGCTGGGCGAAGGCCTGCGCCAGAGCGTGATCGTGGACAACAAGCCCGGCGCGGGCGGGATTGTGGCGGGCGAGGCCGTGGCCAAGGCCGCGCCGGACGGGCATACCCTGCTGCTGATGAGCAACGGCACCGCCGTGAGCGCCGGGCTGTTCAAGTCGCTGCCTTTCGACGCGCAAAAGGATTTCGCGCCGGTGGCGACGCTGGGTTTCTTCGACCTCGCGCTGATCAGCGCCGCCAACGGACGCTTCCAGTCGCTGCCGGAGATGCTGGCCTATGCGAAAGCGAACCCGGGCAAGCTCAATGTGGCGACCATCAACATCGGCAGCACCCAGCACCTGACGGCGGAGCTGCTCAAAACCAGCGCGGGCGTGGATTTCCAGGTCGTGCCCTTCAACGGCTCGCCGGCGGTGATCACGGCGCTGCGCGGCGGGCAGGTCGACGTGGCGATTGAAATCCTCGGGCCGATGATGGGGCAGATCAGCGCCAAAACCCTGCGCCCGCTGGCGGTGATGGGCTTCAAGCGCGCGCCCGGCCTGCCCACCGTGCCCACGGTACGCGAAGGCGGCGTCAGCGGTTTTAACGTCGCGTCGTGGAACGCGCTGGCGGCGCCGGCCAACACGCCGCCCGAGGTCATCGCGCTGCTGAACCGCGAGATCGGCAAGGCGCTGGCCAGCGCCGACCTGCGCAAGCAGCTTGCCGAACTCAACGTCTCGCCCGCGGGCGGCCCGCCCGAACAGCTGCGCGATCTCCTGGCTTCGGAGATCAAGCGCTGGTCGGACGTGATCGCCCGCGCGAACGTGCCGCGCCAGTAGCCCCTAGCCCCAACAGCCCTCACCGGCGAAACGGCCGGTGCAGCCGCCGCATGGATGGAGCGGCGACATCGTCCAACGATTTCACAACAACCGGAGGAGACCATGAAGATGAAGATGAAGCAACACGCCCTGGCAGCCGCAGCCCTGTGCGCTGCCCTGCCCGCGATGGCGCAGGACTCGGTGACCTTTTACGGGATCATCGACACGGCGGTGCGCACGCAGACCGGCCTGACCGCCGGCTATGCGCGGTCGCCGCTCAACAGCACCGTGGTCGCCAGCGGCGTGGGCCCGACCAGCCGCTGGGGCCTGCGCGGCTCGGAGGACTTGGGCGGTGGCCTGCGCGCGACCTTCAACCTGGAGGGCGGTATCAACGTCGACACCGGCGCCCAGGCCAACGCCACGACGCTTTTTGACCGCGCTTCAGTCGTCGGCCTGGCGGGCAACTGGGGCGGCATCACGGCGGGCCGGCAGAACACGCTGATTGCCGACTCGGCCGGCGTGACGGACCCGATAGGCCTGCGCTTCGCCAGCCTGAACCCCAACATCCAGAACGTGAGCCTGACCGGCCACCAGCTCGGCGTGGAGTATGGCGCGACAGGCTCCACGGCCTCATCCAACCGGGTCAACAACTCGGCCAAGTACTCGCTGCCCATAGGCAACTTTGTCGCTCGGGCGATGGTCAGCATGGGCGAGGTGGCGGGCTCGTCGACCAAACAGCGCACCGCCGGCCTGGGCGCCGACTACATCACACCGGCGCTGACCGTCACCACGGCCTACACACGCTACAAGGACGCCAACGACCGCGACCTGACGGCCGCGAACGCAGGCGTGAGCTGGCTCGCCCTGCCCTCGCTGCGCCTGATGGCCAACTACGGCTACAACAGCGGCATGACCTCGGCAACGGCCGAGTCGACGAATCGCGTCAAGGTCATAGGCCTGAACTACGCGATCACCCCCGCGATCGACCTGCTGGCCGGCTACTACAAGGTGGACCGCCACCGCACGGCCCAGGCCGACGACGGCTTCAAGCGTTTTCTGGCTTTTGTCGAGTACAAGTTCTCCAAGCGCAGCAAGGTCTATCTTGAGCTGGACAACACCAAGTGGAAGGGTGACTACCTGGGTGCGGGAAATAAGTCGACATCCACCGGCCTTAGCCTCGGCATCACGCACGCCTTTTAACTGAGAGCCACTCAAAAAGCCCTCCTGGCGTTGTTGCAGCCGCCTTGCCGTGCTGGAGCACTGTCTGCGGCGTCGCGCCTAGCCAGGACCGCTTCGCTGGGCTTTGTGAGCGGCTTTGAGCAGCCGGCTGCGCCGGCTGCATTTTCAGAGAGCTCGCTCGCCCCAATACAAACGCATCGGGTTATCCACCAGCAGCTTTTGCTGCAGCTCCCGCGTCACCGCGATCTGTGGAATGAAGTCGACCAGCAGGCCGTCGTCGGGCATGTGGTCTTTGAGGTTGGGGTGCGGCCAGTCGGTGCCCCAAAGCACGCGGTCGGGGAAGGACTCGACGATGCGCCGCGCGAAGGGCACGACGTCGCGATAGGGATGGCCTTCGCCATGGAGGGCCGGCGGGCCGGCGACGCTCAGGCGTTCGGGGCAGCTGACCTTGGACCAGACGTTGCTGTGCTCGCGCATCAACTTCAGGAAGAGTTCAAACTCGGCGCCGTCCACCGGCTTGCCCACGTCGGGCCGGCCCACGTGGTCTACCACGACAATGCTGGGCAGCGCGGTGAAGAAGTCCCACAGCTCGGGCAGATCGACCGCCTCGAAATACACCACCACATGCCAGCCCAGCGGCGCGATGCGCGCGGCGATCTCCATGAGTTCGTCGCGGGGCGTGAAGTCCACCAGGCGTTTGACAAAATTAAAGCGCACGCCGCGCACGCCGGCGGCATGCATGGAGTGCAGCTGCTGGTCCGTCACATCGCGCCTCACGGTGGCCACGCCGCGCGCGCGGCCGTTCGACGCGGCGAGCGCGTCCAGCAAGGCGCTGTTGTCCGCGCCGTGGCAGGTGGCCTGCACGATCACGTTTTTGTCAAAGCCGAGGTGGTCGCGCAGCGCGAACAGCTGCTCCTTGCTGGCATCGCAGGGCGTGTATTTGCGCCCCGCCGCATAAGGAAAGGTGTCGCCGGGCCCGAAGACATGGCAATGCGCATCGACGCTGCCGGGCGGGAGCGCAAAGCGCGGCTTGCTGGGACCGCTGTACCAGTCCAGCCAGCCGGGTTTCTTGGTGAAATTTCCAGTCGTGGGTTTGCTCATGCTGCTCACAGTCAGGCCGGGTCCATGCCGTGGCGGGACTTGGCGGGGGCGGCCTCGGGCGAAGCCATAAAGGCCAGCAGTTCCGCCGCTATGCGGGGCTGCGCCGCCGCGCGGCAGATACCGGCCGAGAAAGTGGTGGTGATCTGGACGGCCGCGGGCAAAGGGCCGATGAGGTCTATGCCTTCGAGGTGCATGAGCTCGCTCAGCTGCTGGAAACCCAGCGCCACCTCGCCGCGCGCGACCAGGGCGCCGACCGGCACGCCGGGCGGCGCCTGCACGATGCGGCCTTTGAGTTCATCGTCTATTCCCCAGCGCTCGAACAGCTTGATGAGCGCGACGCCGCTGGGCCCAGTCGAATAGCCGATGCGGGGGGCGGAGAGCACGGCGTGCTTCAAGGCGTCTTCGGACGAGATATCGGGTTGGGCCTCGCCGTGCCGCACAGCCGCCGCGACGCCGGAATGCACCAGGTCGACCTTGCTGCCCGGCATGAGATGCCCGCCCGCAATCAACTTGTCGATGGCGTCCGAGGCCAGCACCACAAAGTCGAAAGCCTCGCCGGCCTGTACGCGGGCCGCCGCATCAACACCGCCCACCGACTCGATGCGAGCCGTGACGCCGCTGCGATGCTCATACGCGGCCGCGAGTTCGGCCAGCAGCGGGCGGGTGGCCATGGAGGAGATTCCCAGGAGCGCGACAGTCATAAGAGCCTGTGATTGTGCGGGCATACGCGGCGCGAGGGAACTGCCGCGGCCTGCTAGCAGATAGAACAAACTGCTATATCTCCCGCAGGCGATATGTCATACTTTCGTATGGACCTGAAACAGCTGGAGTACTTCGTTCGCGTGGCCGAGGTCGGCAGTTTCACGCGCGCCGCGAATGCGCTCAACATCGCGCAGCCGGCCTTGAGCCGGCAGATCCGGCTGCTGGAAGTGGAGCTGCACCAGAACCTGCTGACACGCAACGGCCGCGGCGCCACGCCCACCGAGGCGGGCAAGCTGCTGCTGGAGCACGGCCGCGGCATCCTGCACCAGGTCTCGCGCGCCAAGGAAGAGCTGGGCCGCGTGCGCGGCGCGCTGGCCGGGCGCGTGGCCATCGGCATGCCGCCCAGTGTCTCGAAAATCGTGGCGGTGCCGCTGATCCGCGAATTCCGCAAGACCATGCCGGACGCTACGCTGTCCATCATGGAAGGGCTGTCGGTGGCCATGCACGAGGCCCTGCTGACGGGCCGGCTCGACATCGCCCTGCTGTACAACGCGACGCCCTCGCCCGGCATCGAGCTCACGCCCCTGGTCGACGAGCCGCTGTTCCTGGTCGAACGGCTCACCGGCAAGGCGCCGGCAAAACCCAAACCCGTGGCCCTGCGCGACCTCGCGGATTTTCCACTGGTGATCCCGAGCCGACCGAATGCGATCCGCATGCAGGTCGAGACGGAACTCGCGGCCGTGGGCCAGCGCCCCGACGTGGTGCTGGAGATCGACGGCGTGGCCACCATCCTGGACCTGGTGCAGGACGGCGCGGGCTGCGCCATCCTGAGCCGCAACGCAGTCTCGACCTCGGCCCACCCGAAAGCCTTCACCTGCCGGCCCATCACCGGCCCGGCCCTGCGCAGCAAGCTCATGAGCGCGATGAGTTCGCAGCGGCCCGCGACGCTGACGCAGAAGGCCATCCTGCAGCTGATCCAGCAGATGGCGCCGCGGCTGCTGGTGTCGGCCTAAAGACTGAACTAGTCGATCAGCACCGACACGCTCGCCCATTTCTCGCGGATGGGCAACGCACGCGCGAGGAAGTGCAGGGGCTGGTGGGGTTGTGTTGACGCCCGGTCTTGCTCCGGCTTGCGCGCCTGTGCCCTCTGCATAGGGTGGCTGGCCGGGGGTTGCCCGGCAGCAAGTAACTTTCTTTTGCTTCGCCAAAAGAAAGTCACCAAAGAAAAGGCGACCCGCAGTCTGGGTCCCTACGCTTCGCTTCGGGCAACCTGCGGTGCTCGAGCCAAGCGGGGTCCGGCTAAACTCG
>NZ_JBFUBU010000090.1:0-5870 GCF_056405595.1 Polaromonas sp. P1_G1 | reverse complement strand
CGCTTGGCTCGAGCACCGCAGGTTGCCCGAAGCGAAGCGTAGGGACCCAGACTGCGGGTCGCSTTTCTTTTGCTTACTTTTTTTTGGCGAAGCAAAGAAAAGTGAGTCGCCGCCGGGCGACCCCGGCCAGCAGGACTCAGAAGAGAACCCGCCCGTCGAACGGAAACAGAACCCTTCAACATACGGCCAGCGCCTCCAGACAAATCCTTTTATGCGCCTCACCACTGGAGGGCTTGACCTCCAAAGAAGGCAAGCGCAACCCATAGTCCAGCGACAGCTTGTCAGCCAGCAGCACCCAGGCGCACAACCTGGAAAGCTTCTGCTCGACGCCAGCCGAGCCGGCCTGCGCGAAATCCAGCCAGAGTTCGTGCCGCTGCGCCTGCTGCGTGTCGCGCACCACCAGCCCGCTGCCTTGCCCGTCGTCCTTGGCAGCCTTCTTCCAGACCACCAGTTTCATCGGGTCGCCGCGCCGGTAACCGCGCACGCCATCGAATTCGCCGCTGCTTTGCGCGCGCAGGGCGGCCGCGGCGCCGCCTGAGCGGGGTTCGCCGGGCGGTAGGGGCGGCGGGTGGGCTTCGGGCGCGGGGTAGACCAGGACCTGGGCGGCGGGCCGCCAGACGGTCCAGACGCGGAAGGTGCCCAGCGGGAACCGGGTTTCGGCGGTCAACGTGGGCAGCCTGTGCAGCCCGCGCTTTGGCGGCGTGAAGGCCACCTGCACCACGCTGCTGCCTTGCGCGGGCACGTCGGTCCAGGCCCAGTGCCGCTCGTGGCCTTTTTCGGCGTCTACGTCATGCGGGTTGAGCACGCTCAGGCCTATGCCGTGGCGCACAGTGCGCCGGGTGTTGGTCAGCTTGACCTCGAAAGCGGCGGTGGCACCCACATACTGGGCGTGCGGCGCGACCAGGTTCATGGACAGGCCGCGCAGCGTGCCGTGGCAGACATGCATGCCGACGAGCGCGCTGCCGGCCAGCAAAAAAGTCAGCAGGTAGCCCAGGCTCAGCTGGTAATTGATGGCGGCCACCAGCAGTACCAGCAGGGTGACACCCATCATCCAGCCCGGCCGGGTGGGAAGGATGTAGACGTTGCGCTGGGTCAGCGTCACGCTGTCGGTGAAAGGCAGCTTGCTTTGCCACCAGGCCTGGAAGCGGGCGCGCACGAAGGCCAGGGGGTTGAGGGTGGATGCCAGCGCGGCCATAAGGAGAGGCAAGGGGCGGAAAAAGCAGATGACGTGGTTTTATGGGAGCCGTGCTCAGGGCAGGGGCACGGCTTCCAGCATGGCGCGCACCTGTTCCACCGAGCCGCGCCCGGCGTCGCTGACGGGGATCAGCCGGTGCGCCGCGGTCTGGGGCAGCACCGCGGCGATGTCGTCGGGCGCCACGTAGTCGCGCTTGCTCAAAAAAGCCTGGGCCCTGGCGGCCCGCATGATGGCAATGCCGGCGCGCGGGCTCAGGCCCTGCAGGAACCAGCGGCCCGAACGGGTGGCCGCCACCAGGTCTTGCAGGTAGTTGAGCAGCGGCTCGGACGCGTGGACCTTGGCCACCATCTGCTGCAGCTCCAGCAGGTCGTGCGGCGCCAGCAGTGCGGGCAGTTGCTCGACCATCTCGCGCCGGTCGGCGCCGCGCAGCAGCTCACGTTCGGCTGCGCGGTCGGGGTAACCCAGCGAAATCCGCATGTGGAAGCGGTCCAGCTGCGATTCGGGCAGGGCGTAAGTGCCGAGCTGGTCGTGCGGGTTCTGCGTGGCGATCACAAAAAAGGGCAGGGGCAGGGGGCGGGTTTCGCCTTCGACGGTGACCTGTTTTTCTTCCATGGCCTCGAGCAGGGCGCTCTGGGTCTTGGGGCTGGCGCGGTTGATCTCGTCGGCCAGCAGCACCTGGGCGAACACCGGCCCGGGGTGGAACACGAAACTCTCCTTCTGGCGCTCGTAGATCGACACGCCCGACAGGTCGCTGGGCATCAGRTCGGMTGTGAACTGCACGCGCGAAAACTGCAGGCCGAAGGAGCGCGACAGCGCATGGGCCAGCGTGGTCTTGCCGACGCCCGGCACATCCTCGATCAGCAGGTGGCCGCCGGCCAGCAGGCAGGCCACGCAATCCTGCACCTGGGCCGGCTTGCCGACGATGACCGTGTTAAGCTGATTCAGGAGCGCTTGAAGTTTTTCTGTGACATTCATGGCGTCAACCATACCGTAAATTTTCGTAAAACATTGCCCGATGGTTTCCCGATGAACGCGACCGGTTATTTCAGCCATCCCGACTGCCGCAAGCACGAAATGGGGGCCGGGCACCCGGAATGCCCCGAGCGGCTCGACGCCATCGACGACTGGCTGCTGGCCATCGGCGTCAAGGACGCGCTGGACGTCCGCGAGGCGCCGCAGGCGGCCCTGGGCGACATCGAACTCGCGCACGACCGCATGATGGTCGCCGCGCTGCGCGGCCTGAGTGACCGCCTGGCCGACGACATACGGGCGGGCGGCCCGGCCTATGCCCAGATCGACCCCGACACCGCCCTCAGCGTGCACACCTGGAACGCCGCCCTGCGCGCCGCTGGGGCCGCGCTGGCGGCCACCGATGCCGTGCTCTCGGGTGAACTCGAAAACGCCTTTTGCGCTGTGCGCCCGCCGGGGCACCATGCCTGCCACAACAAGGCCATGGGCTTCTGTTTTTTCAACAACATCGCCGTCGCCGCGCGTTATGCGCTGGAGCGCCACGGCCTCAAGCGCGTGGCAGTTGTCGACTTCGACGTGCACCACGGCAACGGCACCGAGGACATCCTGAGCGGGGATGAGCGGGTGCTGATGGTGAGCTTTTTCCAGCACCCGCTCTACCCCTACAGCGGCACCGAAAGCCACGCCGGCAACATGCTCAACCTGCCCGTGCCGGCCTATACCAAGGGCATGGACGTGCGCGAGCTGGTCGAGATGATGTGGATCCCGCGCCTGGAGGAATTCAAGCCCGAGATGATTTTTATCAGCGCCGGCTTCGACGCGCACCGCGACGATGACCTGGGCCAGATGGGCCTGGTCGAGCAGGATTACGCCTGGATCACCCAGCGCATCAAGGACGTCGCGAAACGCCACTCGCAGGGCCGGATTGTTTCGTCGCTGGAAGGCGGCTACAACCTGAACGCGCTGGCGCGCAGCGTGGAAGCCCACATCCGCGTGCTGGCCGACCTGTAGGAGGTTTGTTTCATGAGCGCCGCATCCGCTGATCTTTCGGCACCCGTGCTGCATACCCAGGACGCGCGCGGCGTGCACCGCCTGGTGCTGAACCGCGCCGCCAGCTTCAACACCCTCAGCGAGGACGTGCTGGCAGCACTGCAGGCCGCGCTTGACGCGATCGCGGTCGACAGCGCGGCGCGCGCGGTGGTCATCGCGGCCGAAGGCAAGGCCTTTTGCGCCGGCCACAATCTCAAGGACATGCGCGCGCAGCCCGAGCTGGCCTATTACCAGAAGCTCTTTGCCCAGTGCACGCGCATGATGCTCAGTATCCAGAAGCTGCCGGTGCCGGTGATCGCCCGGGTGCAAGGCCTGGCCACGGCGGCCGGTTGCCAGCTGGTGGCGCAATGCGACCTGGCCGTGGCGGCCGATGGCGCCAGCTTCGGCGTCAATGGCATAGACGTGGGCCTGTTCTGCGCCACGCCCAGCGTGCCGCTGGTGCGCAACATCCCGGCCAAGCAGGCCATGGAGATGCTGCTGACCGGCGAATTCATCACGGCCGAAGAGGCGCGTGCGCGCGGGCTGGTGAACCGTGTCGTGCCACTGGAGGCGCTGGACGGCGAAGTCGAAAAATTGCTGCAGTCGCTATTGTCCAAACCGCGCGAGGCACTGGCCATGGGCAAGGCGCTTTTTTACCAACAACGTGAAACCGGCATCGAGGCCGCCTACCAGCTCGCGGGCCAGTCCATGGCCCGCAACATGGCCCATGCCGTTGCACAGGAGGGCGTACAGGCCTTCATCGAAAAAAGGAAACCCCAATGGCCAGCGCCGGCGCCCTGACGACCCGCCCCCCCGCCCGTATCGACAACCTGGACGCCTGGTTCGCTGCGCTGGCCCAGCCCACCACCCTGACGGAGGTGGCCGCGCTGATCGGCTGCGCGTTGCTGGCCTGGCTGGTGGTTCGCGTGGCGGGCCGCGCGCGCATGGCGGTCGACGACAGCTCCATCCTGTTCGGGCGGCGCGTGATCGACGGTGTGCTGTTTCCTTTGTTGCTGCTGTTTCTGGCCTACGCGGCCAAGGCTTTGCTGGAGCGCATGTTTCCGCTGGCGCTCTTCAAGGTGGCGATTCCCGTGCTGGTGTCGCTGGCCGCGATACGCCTGGGCGTCAAGGTGCTGCAAGTGGCCTTCAAGGATGCGCCGCTGGTGCGGGCGCTGGAGCGCACTATCTCCTGGCTGGCCTGGATCGCCATGGTGCTGTGGGTCAGCGGCCTGCTGCCCGTGGTGCTGGAAGAGCTAGACGGCATCAAGTGGAAGATTGGCAACAGCAACCTGTCGGTGCGCACCATGCTCGAAGGCGCGGTGACGGCCGGCGTGGTGCTGCTGATCACGCTGTGGATATCGTCGGCCATCGAGTCGCGCCTGCTGCGCAAGGCGACCGGCAACGAACTGTCCCTGCGCAAGGCCGTCAGCAACGCGGTGCGCGCCGTGCTGATGTTTGTCGGCCTGATGTTGGCACTGTCCTCGGTGGGGATAGACCTCACGGCGCTCTCGGTGCTGGGCGGCGCGATAGGCGTGGGTGTGGGTTTCGGCTTGCAGAAGCTGGCCGCCAACTACGTCAGCGGCTTTGTCATGCTGGCCGAGCGCAGCGTGCGCATAGGCGACAACGTGCGGGTCGACACCTTCGAGGGCCGCATCACCGATATCAACGCGCGCTACACCGTGGTGCGCGCGCCCTCGGGGCGCGAGTCCATCGTGCCCAACGAGATGTTCATCAGCACCCGCGTTGAAAACCTCTCGCTGAGCGACCCGCAGGTGCTGCAGTCCACCGTGGTCTCGGTGGGCTATGACAGCAACGTGGAACTCGTGATGCGCCTGCTCAACGAGGCCGCGCTCAGGCAGGACCGCGTGCTGCGCGACCCGGCCCCCGGCGTCAACCTGACCAACTTCGGCGCCGATGGGCTGGAGTTCACACTCAATTACTGGATGGCCGACCCGGAAAACGGCCAGCAAAACCTGCGCTCCCGCATCAACCTGGCCATCCTGGAATCCCTGCGCGCGCACAACATCGACATTCCCTATCCGCAGCGCGTGGTGCACACCCGCGTAACGGTGGACGGGGACGCCGCCAAACCCTCCTGAGCCGGCTGCTGCCCGTGGAGGGCGCTTGGCCTCGGGGCAATTGGCGCCTGAAAGACACCTTTAGGACAACGGTTGGGCAGGATGCTCTAATTCCCCCTGTTCCGCCCTCTATAATGAAAAATAGAACGGTCGTTCTTTTTCTGCCCGGCAGCGCTGGTTACCTTCCGGCCGCCGGTCCCGCAGCCCGCACCCGGCATGCCGCAGCATAGAATGCAAAGCTTACGTTTACGTCAACGTCAATCAATACATCTCATCAACAACTCTGGAGCCCTGTCATGAAGGTCTTGGTCCCCGTCAAGCGTGTAGTCGACTACAACGTGAAAGTCCGCGTCAAATCCGATGGAACCGGTGTCGACATCGCCAACGTCAAGATGAGCATGAATCCGTTTGACGAGATCGCCGTCGAGGAAGCTACCCGCCTGAAGGAAAAAGGCGTGGTCACCGAGGTGATCGCCGTCAGCTGCGGCGTGCTGCAGTGCCAGGAAACCCTGCGCACCGCCATGGCCATAGGCGCCGACCGCGCCATCCTGGTCGAGACCGCCGAAGAACTGCAGCCCCTGGCAACTGCAGCCCCTGGC
>NZ_JBFUBU010000089.1:0-6409 GCF_056405595.1 Polaromonas sp. P1_G1 | reverse complement strand
AGTAGATCGTCTCCCACGCCGAGCCTGTCCAGCGGTGCGAGGACTTGATGTCCTTCCATGCGCTGCCGGTCCACATCGTCCTTCGGAGAACCTTCTTGAACGCGGTGCCGTTCCAGATGTGTGCAGACATTGCCTACTCCGTCACGTGGTAGATGACGCCGGTGATCTGGCCTGTCGTCGGCAGGACAGTCACGAACTGGTTCGCGTCACCGCGCATCGCCGTCGACGACGTCGTTCCGATCGACAGGTTCGAGTTTCCCGTGCCCGCACCGATCGCAGTACGCGCAGCAGCAGCATCGGTAGCCTTCATGACGTTTCGCCCCACAGTCGTAGCGTCCGAGATGTCGGCAGCTGCATGCGTGTGCGCCGTCGCCGACTTCCCGTCGAGCGCAGTCTGTAGACCGGTGACATTCCCGATCGCGTGAGTGTGCGCGGTCGGTGGTCGAGCGTCAGTCAATCGTGCATCGGTCCCCTGGACTGCACTATCGGCCTTGTCGAGACTCGCCTGCACCGCCGCGCCGAGCTTCGGTTTCGTGACAGCGCCGTCTTGCACCTTGATCGTCGAGATCGCATTGTCGGCAACTGCGCCAGTGGCGATTTCATCCGCCGCAGCCTCGGCGCGGTCAGCTTCGGCCGCAGATCGATCGGCGTGGATCGAGGATGCGTTCGCAGAGGTAGCYGAAGATGTCGCGCTCAGGTTCGCCGCACCGGCCTGCGCACTGGCGGTGCTCGCAAATCCTTCGGCCTGCGTCGTCGCAGACAGCGTCACATCGCGAGCTGCAATCGTTGCAGCTTTGTCGGCTGCCACCGTCCCAACGCTCGCATCGACGGACGCCTTCGCGTTGAGCGTGTCCGTCCGCGCCGTGTCGACCTGCCCCTTCGCTGCAAGTGTCGCGTCACGCGCTGTGAACGTGTCCGCCTTGGCCGTGTCAACCGCCGTGCGAGATGCAGCCGCCGACGCCGCGTCTGCCGATGCCTGCGTGAGTGCGGGGACTGTGACCTTGGGTAGAGCAGTGCTGTCCTCGAGTCCGAACTGCAGCTGATTGCCCGTCACTGCAACGGAATTGATGGAAAGTCCGCGTTCACCACGGAACGCTGCTCCTTCGCCGTCGGCCGGCCACCCTCCGGTGCCGTAGATGTAGAGCAATCCGTCGGCATTGACGACGAATGCTGCGCCGAGATCCCACGGGCCGGGGCCGAGATCTGCGTACGTCGGCACGGATCCGGAGAGGGTGACGCCAGCGCCGATGTCGCCCTTCTCGCCCTTCGTGATCACCTTGTGGTCGGAGATGATGATCTGTTCGAGTTCCGAAAGTCGATGGGAACCAGAGTCCGGAATCATGAAATCGTAAGTCGCTCGCCAATTCTGGGTTGCGATCGTGACGCGCCCCGGCCCAGGGTCGAGATCCGGGGAGGTGACGCGTCCTGACGCGTCGGCGTAGACCGGGATATCGGTCGGGGTGATCATGCCGTCGCCGTCGGCCTTGGTGCGATACGGGACGCCGTGGAAGGTTGCTGTTACCTTGTCCGGCCGGAGTGCGAGATCTTGAAAGTCCTCGAAGATGATGGTCACGTCATTACCCCTGTCCCGTATCGCCTTCGTTGATTTTGCGGCTGATGTGTTGCACAGAAAGGCGATTGAAGGCGGGTCCGCCGAGCGCGCCACGGCCGGGTGCCATTTCGGTGATGTAGATCTGCACCTGATATCCCGGTGTCGGAACGACCACTGACGTGATGTTCGTCGACGAGAACGGTTCCTGATCTGTCATGCGCGTCTTTTGTCTCGAGAAGACTTGACCAGACGGGTCTAGGACGCGAATCTCCCACTCGACCATGCCCGAGAGGAACTGAATGTAGTCGATCCACAGCTGACAGCGGATGTCCCACAGGCCTTGATCGTCGAACACGATTCGCCCGCTCGCAAGGTGGCAACCTTGCATCGGTCCCACCTTGTTGGTGAATCCGACCTGTCCCTTGTTGAAGAGTCCTGCAACAGTGTTCGCGTAAGCGGATCCGTAGTCGAGTAGCGGTGACAGCAGATCCGTTCTCTCGTTCAAATCCTCCTGCCCATCACGCATTCCAAGTCCGAGCTTTTCTGCAATGTCCTTGGTGTCTTGCGCTCCGGAGCCGGATGGTGGGGGTACAAACTGATCAGGTGAGGTCATCTCTCACACCTCCTCTTTGAGTGAGTCGGGAACGTCGGGCGGTTGCTGTCCCGGCACGTGATGTTCGATCCAGCGCAACAGCTCTCGAATGAATGCGAGCGCGAGCCGGAACCGCTTCTGTTCGTCCCGAAGCTTTGATTCCAGGCGGTTGATTCGCTCGTCTTGCTGAGTGATTCGAGCGTCCATCCGCGCGAACTGAACTTCGTTGGCTTTGAACAGTTCTGCCCAGTTGTCTGTTGTGTTCGATTCCCTGGACGAGGCCCTGGCGAGCCGTGCGCCGAGATATCCGAATATTCCGGCAAGGATCGTGGCTGCGACGCCAGCGAGTGTCATTCCGATGGGCGACATTCCACCCCCCGTGGAAACGCGGGAGGGTGTGAGCGTTCACTGAGCGCAGCCACACAGATAGCCAGACCGGCGATGGCTACGTAACTCATCGCGGAGACGTACGCACGCGGTATGTGCAAGAAGATCTGCGAGAGCATGAAACTGCCCGCCCAAAGAAGATTGAAGGCGATGGCGAATCCGAATCCGATCGGTTGAAGTCGCCGCCAGAAGACAGCCACGATAGCGACAGCGCCGGTGACGATCCAGCCGACCGCATACCAGGACAGTGGGATTAGGTGGTCTACGAACGCGAGTTGAGCGGGTGACGAGTCCGGGGATCGCGGACCGATGTACGACGATCCCCGGACTACAGAGGTGGCACCCAGGATTGCGAGGGCAATTCTTCGGACCATCACTGGCCCCCTTACTGGGTCAGTGGGTCAATTGCGTTTGCGGTGCTTGCCGGTTCCGAAAGCGACATCGTCCGCAGATGGATCCGGTTCCGGGTCTGCCGAAGCGGACTCGACTGCGAGCAATTCCGGCCGAATGGGAGCCAGTGAGGGCAAACCCTTCGTAGATCCGAAATTGCTCGTGGCGAGTGACGTCAGGACCGAAAACAGTGCTGCCGTCGCCGCCAGCGTGAGCGCGTCGCGCCAATTCACGTCCGCGAGTGTTCCCGTTGCCGGAATCGCGCCGACCAGCGCGCTGACGAATGTACGTCCTACGCGGTCGGCCAGGTCGATGACGAAATTGCCGGAGGTGAGCGCTGTCGATGTCGACAGTGCAATCAGGAACGACACGAGCGTCGCAAGCGCGGCCGACGACAGCGCTGTCGTCCACGACACCGACACGATGGTCGCGCCGGCACCTACGAAGATGAGCAATGTCTGCACGAACGTTTTGCCGCTGCGATCGAGCAGGTCCAGCCAGAAGGCGCGTGAGTCGATCGTGTTGGTGCCGACGAGCTGGACGCCGACGGTGACCGTGTTCTCGGGTTCAGCCATCAGCCGTCCCCTTCTGACGCGCGATGGCTGCGTTAGCCCAGAACATCGCTTCTTCGAGCTTGGTGAGCGCGAGAGCCTTCTCGCGACTTGGCGGCAGGTCTCGGTCGAATCGATGGCCGAGTTCCTTGCAGGCGTTGCGGACACTGTCGTGTTCCGCTCGCTTCTCCTGAGTGGTCGCCGGATGGAAAGCGAACCGGTTCTCGACGTCCTGTGACGTACGCGGATCGTGGTAACTCATCACTTACCCCCAAGGATCTCGATCGCACCCGACGGATGCCAGAGCAGGGATCCGCGGTCGAAGTCCTGACGCCGGCCACCTTCGTGGTCGTACTCGTCAGATGTCGGCCATCCGAGTTTCGTGGGCTKTCCGTCGACGCCGCGCACGCCGCCCTCTTCGATCCAGCGTCGACCGATGACGCCGTGGCAGACGAAACCAGGCGTGCCGTAGCGCCGAGCGATGGTGCCGCCCTGGAAGCTCTGCAGGTCACCTTCGCCTTCGTAGACGACGTGGAACCGTTGTGGGTAGCCGAGAAACTCGATCTCCCAGCCGCGGGCAGCCCATACCTCGTAGACCAGCTTCGGCACCGGTAACGCGCCTGTATCGGGGTGCCAGTAGATCGAACCGTTCTCGAAGTCTGCGTAGCGGCCGACGCCGTCCTTGCATGGCTTCTCGCCATCGTGCAGACGCTTGCCGAGCCAATCGGAGAAGAACCGGAYACGGTCGATCTGGTTCTCGATGACGGGCTCTTCCGGCTTGACGCCGTTCAGTTCGGCAATCATGTTGTCGACATCGGCGCGGAACTTGCCCATGTCCATTCCGCCCGGATCCCACTTGCCTTGGACCTTCGCCCACTCTTTGTGGCCGATTGTGCGCGTCGAGCTATACCCGAGCTTGTGGAGGATCGCGGCATTGATGCGTACGTACGCCCAATACTGTTCGGAAGACCAACCTTCGGTACCGCTGTTCTCCGCCTCGATACCGATGGTGACCCAGTTCGCGGCATTCGTTCGAATACCAGGCCAGGAACCTTCGCCAGCGTGGTAGGCGATACCGACGCCGCAGACGGTCGCAACACCCTTGCGGGAGAGATGGATCTGCGAAGCCAGTCCGAGCGACGGGTGATTCGCGATCGCACCGGGGCCAGGATTCGACCCGACCGGAGCGCCAGTGTGATGGTCGATGACGCCCCAGATTTCGCCGAAATCTCCGTGCCCTCGATCGAGTGCGCCCGGATAGAGCGAGACGCTTACGCCCGCATCTCGAATGACCTGCTCGAGCCAGACGGGATCACCTGTCCATGTCATTGCTTGTCCTTTCGTGAGTTCTTTTTCGCGCGCATGGCGTCGTATTTCGCCAGCGCTTTGCGGACCTTCTCGATCTCTTTCTCGGGAAGGTCGTCGAGAGGAAGATCGTCGAGTTCCGGTGTGGGAACTTGGCGTTCGATCGGCTTGTCGATGTCGACCCACTGACCAAGGTTGTTCGGGCCGATCTCACCGACGAGCGGCGGCTGATAGTGGACGAGCGGGCCGACGTGAATTCGCACGATCCATGACCCGGTCTGACTTGGTCGGCCGACGATTAGTCCACTGTGCTTGTCCAGTCCGAGTCCGGGCGGGACGCGGCTACCAGTGACGATGCGCCACGCGGTTTTGTCGGCGTCCGGCACTGGAATAGTCAGCGGCCGATCGAGTAAATACTCGTCCACTGCGCCCGAGAGCTGCTCGACGATGCGGATCCGCAACGTCACCGACCGCGGAGCGATGTTCGGTAACTTCACGCCGAGATCTTCGAGAAACTTCCCGAGAGCATTCAATTGCGGAGTCTCGAAAGAAACTCCGGCCGAGCCGTTCTCGTCGAACGGCGGATGCAGAAAGATGAAACTGTACGGATGCATCGTCTCCGGCCAGCTGTACGGAAACGCTGGATGGTGCTCCGCCATAGTCGATCGCTCCTAGATGAGGTTCTGGTACCTGGTGGATTCCGCGTGCAGGGTTTCGATCAAGCGCAGTGCAGACGAACCGGGTAGCTCGTCTTCGCGTGAGTCGCCGATCGTGATCTCCCATATCGGTGGCTGCGTGCGCGACCACCGACGACGCTTCTTGACGACGTATGAGAGCCAGATTCGTTTTCCGATCTCGAACCCACAGCGGTGCCCCAGGTCGACGTCTTGGCCGATTCGGTATGGCACGCTGTCGATCACGCCCGCAGTGAACGAGATGAACCCGCGTTTCTCGTGCAGGGCAACTCGGCCACCCTGCAGCCCGGACAGTGACCAGGCGTCACCCGGCGCGTACGTCTGTCGATACGAGTGTGAGCCCATCGACTGTTTGCGCTTGGTGTTCGTGAACCGCTGCCACGCGAGAATGACGTCTTCGACAGCTCGGTCGAATATGCCGAGCCCGAGCGCTGGCAGGCCTATGAGTAGACCGATGTACGCCAATGCAGAGTTCAGCAAGAGCTTGACCGAATTGTTCACCCACTGAGGACTTTTCCCGCCGATGATCACGGTGTGACCGGTCGCGTGATGTATCCCCATCTTCGAGTTCACGAGGCCTTGATGTTGCGATCTTCGCCAGATCACCACCGGAGGATTGACGCCGGCCGGAGGTACTTGACCGGAGTTCGGATCCGCGATCGTGACCGTCTCTGACGTGCCGTCGGGGAAGACCACGCGCACGAGATCGAGGATCGGATCGAGGAACGTTCCGGTTGCACCACTGACGAACGACGCTTCGACAACGTCGATGATCAGCGTCGGTTCAGTGAGAATGCAGTAATCGGGGAACGGTTGTGAGTCGCCGGGCATCCACCGCKGCGTCGTGAGCATCAGGCCGGCGTCTTCGAGCGTGGCCTTGATCAGATCCCACAGGTTATCGAACCGTGCTGCGAGAACAGTCCACTCGGATGTGTCC
>NZ_JBFUBU010000088.1:0-6974 GCF_056405595.1 Polaromonas sp. P1_G1 | reverse complement strand
ACCCTGGTTGCTGCGTCCCTCCGCTGCGCTACGGGCAACCTGCGGTGCTCGGTCCAGGCGGGGTCTCGCTAAACTCGCCTTCGGCTCAGACAACGCGATCCCTGATCCGCCTGGACCTGCGCTCCTCGGCGCATCCACAAGGGGTGGGGAAGGAATACCAATACCGAATACAGAAGAAACAAGGACTCGCCTTGGCGAGTCCTTGTGGTCTTGGTTTGTTCTTTGTATTTCTGTCTTCTGTTCCCGCTTCAGTTCCCGATTGCCCCGTCCTGGCTGGGCCGAGGAGCGCAGAGACAAGCGGATCAGGGATCGCGTTGTCTGAGCGAAGCGCAGCGTAGCGAGTTTAGCGAGACCCCGCTTGGCTCGAGCACCGCAGGTTGCCCGTAGCGAAGCGTAGGGACCCAGACTGCGGGTCGCCTTTTCTTTGGTGACTTTCTTTTGGCGAAGCAAAAGAAAGTTACTTGCCGCCGGGCAACCCCCGGCCAGCAGGTCCATGCAAGGGACAAGGGGAGCGCGCAAGCCGACGCAAGACCCGGCAAGGCGCCGCCTTGCGCTGTCTAGGCCTTGAAGCTGGCCGACTCGAGCTCGTGCCGCGCCAGCAGCGCGTAAAAATCGGTGCGGTTGCGCCTGGCGAGCTTGGCCGCCTGCGCCACGTTGCCGTTGGTCATCTTGAGCAGTTGCGTGAGGTAGCCGCGCTCGAACTCCTTGCGCGCCTCGTCCAGCGGCAGCAGCTCGGAGCCCTGGCTGGTCAGCGCGTTTTGCACCAGCGTGACCGGGATCAGCGTGCCGGTGCACAGCACCACGCATTTCTCGACCATGTTCTGCAGCTGCCGCACATTGCCCGGCCAGGACGCCGTGCCCAGCAGCTCCAGCGCGCCCGGCGCGAAGGCCGTCAGCGGCTTGGCGTAGCGCTGCGCCAGGCTGCGCATGAAATGATTGGCCAGCAGCGCGATGTCCTCGCGGCGCTCGGCCAGCGGCGGCAATGTGAGGCCCACCACATTGAGGCGGTAAAAAAGGTCCTCGCGAAACCGGCCGGCGGCGACCTCGTCCTCGAGCTTGCGGTTGGAGGCGGAGATCACGCGCACGTCGACCTTGTGCGGCTTGGACGCGCCCACGGGCCGCACCTCGCGCTCCTGCAGCACGCGCAGCAGCTTGACCTGCATCGCCAGCGGCAGGTCGGCGATCTCGTCGAGGAAGATGGTGCCGCGGTGCGCGCTGGTGAACATGCCGACGCTGTCGCGCACCGCGCCGGTGAAGGAGCCCTTGACGTGGCCGAACAGCTCCGACTCCACGAGGTTTTCGGGGATGGCGCCGCAGTTCACCGCCACCAGTGTTTCATGGGAACGCGCGCTGGACGCGTGCAGCGCGCGCGCCAGCAGTTCCTTGCCGGTGCCGCTCTCGCCGTGGATCAGCACCGAGGCGTCGCTTCGGGCCATGAGCCTGGCCTCGGCCAGCAGCTTTTCCATGCGCGGGCTGCGCGTGATGATGGCCTCGCGCCAGGCTTCGCCGGGAAGGTCGCCGGGCATGTCGGCACCCAGGGTGGACGACACCTCCAGCGCGCGGTTCACCTCGAGCATCAGGTCCGCGCCCTCGAAAGGCTTGGTGATGTAGCCGAACACGCCGCGCTGCATCGCGTTGACCGCGTCGGGAATGGTGCCGTTGGCCGTCAGGATCAGCACCGGCAGCAGCGGGTAGCGCCGGTGCACGGCTTCAAACAGCTGCAGCCCGTCCATGCCCGGCATGCGCAGGTCGGTGATCAGGATGTTGGGAAGCTCATGGTCCAGCTTGGCCAGCGCGACCGCGCCGCTGTTCGCCTCGATGGGAACGTGGCCTTCGTAGTGGAGCCTCAATGACAGCAGCTTGAGCAGTGCCGGATCGTCGTCAACTATCAGAATGCGTGCCATAGGTGCCCGTCAAAATCCGCACAGACTGCAAACGGGAGCAGTGGCAGAGCCGTTGTTGTTGTGTTTGTCATAAGCATAACGCCTGTAATGAATACCGGATACCGTGAATCTGACCGCCTGTAAGCCCTCATAGCCGTTCGTCGCGCAGCGATGCACCAACCTGAATCAGGCCGCAGCCGAAGATCGGGTCGGGTCCGGGCGCGCCCAGGTCCCGGGCGCCGCGGCACAGCTGCCGGGCCAGTGGCCCGGCCCTGAGCAGCGGGTTGCGCGCCAGCAGCAGCGCGCCGGCGGCGCTCACCACGGCCGCGGAAAACGAGGTGCCGCTCACATAGTGGCCAGCGGCTCCGTCGGGAACCCAGAGGTCCACGCCGGGCGCCGCCAGCGTGATGTAGGCGCCGCGGTTGGCCGCGGCATACACGTTGTCGGAGGCGTCGGTCGCCGTCACGGCGATCACGCCGGGATAGGCCGCCGGGTAGGCCGGCGGCGCCGCCGGGCCGCCGTTGCCGGCCGCCGCGACCAGCGCCACCGGAAAGCCGGCGAGCCGGGCAAAGGCTTTTTGCATCACCGCGTCGCCGGGCCCGCCCAGGCTGAGGTTGATGAGCTGGACTTTCTCGGCCAGCAGCCAGTCCAGCGCGCGCACCAGGGCCGCGCTGTGCGTGCTGTCCTCAGCGCCCATGCTGCGCATGATCTCGGCCGAGCGCAGGCTGGCCCCGGGCGCCATCGCCCGGAAACCGGGAACGCCGGCGTCCTGCCCCGCGATGAGCGCGGCAATGGCCGTGGCGTGGCCCGCGGCTGCGGCCGTCTCGCCGGCGGCCAGGAAACTTTTGCGGACTATGCCGGCGCCCGCCAGCGCCGCGATGGCCGCCACCGGCCCGTCCACGATGCCCACACGCACCGCGCCCGGGCCTGCGGGCTCCGCCGCGTCCAGGGGCTGGTCGATTTTTTGCGGCAGGTAAATGCGCGGCCTGGCTTTGGCCGGCTGCAGCGGGCGGTAGCGTGTGTTGAAGTCCACGGCGAGCCCGGGAAAGTCGCGCAGCAGCTGTTCACGTAAATCGGCGGCCTGCGCCGCGCTCTCCAGCTGGAACACGGCCAGCACGCCTCCCAGGGCCTCCAGCCGCGAAACGGTGACGGGCTGCAGCTGCCGCTCGCGCGCCAGCCGGGCCAGCGCGGCGTCGGCTTCGTCCGCCGCGGCCCAGTACGCGACCACCTGGCCGGGCTCCCGGGTCTGCACCGGCGGGCCGGGCGGTGCGGCCAAAGGGCTTATCGCCATCGGCATCAGGGCGCTGCCCGACGGCAAGCCGGGCAGGCCAGTCGCAGCGGGCGCCACCGGGGGGACCGGTGGTGGAAACGACGGCGCAACCGGCGTTGGCGACGGGGCCGCCAGGGCACGTCCCGGCACGGCGGCGCCCGATGCATCGCGCGCCTGGCCTGCTGCCGGCGGCGGCTCCACCCCGCGCAAGGGCAACACCGGCCTGGCCGGCGGCCGCGGGGCATCGGGCGCCCTGGAAGCGCCGGGCCTGGAAGGACAAGGCAAGCCCGCGATGCGGTAACGCGCGCACTCGGCATCCTCATCGCCGGCGGCGTGCACGGACAGGCCGGCCAGCACCAGGCACATGAGGGGCACGAAGGGAAAGAGAGAACCCGCGCGCAGGCGGCCGCGTGCGGAAGAACGCATGGCTTCAGCGCCCGGCCAGCAAGGCCGCCGATTCGACGATGGCGCCGTTGCCGCGCAGCCCGGCCAGCGCCACGGGCCCCTGCCCTTCGGGCACGCGCACCGTGTACACACCCAGCGCGCCGGGGCCGGACACCATTTCGGCCCGCAGGCCGGCCAGCAGGCCGCGTATCTGCGCCTCGGTGGCCCGCGGCTTGAAAGTGATTTGCAGCAGTTCGCCGCCCGCGGCCGCTTCGCCCGACAGCGGGGTGAGCGCCTCAGGCTCGGGGCGCAGCAGCAGCGTGCCTATGAGGGCGGCCTGCGCTAGGACCACGGCGGCGGCCAGGCCAGCCGGCACGGAGAAGCGGCGCGGCGCGGCCAGCCACGCATTCCAGCGCGCGCGCAACTGCACGACCTTGCCCGAGCGTTCGCCGTGGACCAGCGCCATCAGCGTGTCCAGGCCCGCATCCTCCGGGCGCTCCTCGGCCTCCTCGCGAAACTGCCGTATCTGGCTGCGCAGTTGCATGAGCCAGAGGAGTTCACCGCGCACCAGCGGCGAGCGTTCGAGCAGCAGGTCGATAGCGTGCCGCGTGGCCTCGTCCAGTGTGCCGTTCACGTACCAGGGCAGCAGGTCCCGCAATTCCTGTTCGCTGTGCATCATGCGCGCTCCATGCGCCAGACCTGGCGCTCAAGGCATTCCCGCATCTTGCGGCGGGCGTGGAACAAACGTGTCTTGACGGTGTTCTCGGGGCAGGCCTGCACGGCGGCGATTTCGGCCAGCGGCGCGTCCTCGTAAAACACCATGTGGATGCACTCGCGCTGTTCGTCCGGCAGGGCCTCCATGCACAGGGCCACCTGCCCCTGCCTTTGCCGGCCGGCGATCAACTCAAAGGCGGAGGGGCGGCCGTCGGGGATGGCCTCCGCCTCGTCGCCCAGGGGCTCGCTCATCTCGCCGCCGCGCAGGCGCAGCTTGTCCATCGCCTTGTGGCGCGCGATGCCCAGGATCCAGGTGGTCACCATGGACCTGCCGGCGAAGCGCGCCGCGCCCTTCCAGACTTCGTACATGGTTTCCACCACCACCTCCTCCGCCGCCTCGGGCTGGCACAAGCGGCGCAGCGAAAAGGCGTAGATCACCCGGCTCATGCGTTTGTAGAGTGTGCAAAGCGCGGCCTCGTCGCGCGCGGCCACCTGTTCCATGAGGCGGCACAGCTCCATGTCCTGCCGTGCCGCCGCGCCCGCGTGTGCTTCCATCAAATCTGGCTCCGTGTCCGGCCGGCGGGCCCCTTGCCCGCCGTGCCATTGCCTGTGAGTCGTGGCTTCATCGCGGCGGGTTCAATGCCGCCGCGATTTTTGTTTGAAAAAGGTCCGCGCTCAGGGAACCGCCACGGTCTGCGTCACCACCTGTGCCGCGCCGGAAGGCGTGGTGGTGTCGGTGAAGGACACCGTCGCCGTGCCGCCCGGGCAGATTTCCAGCGACGCCGGATTGATGGGCGTGTTGGCGCTGGTGCAACCGGCCGCCGCCTTGGAGAAGCTCACGCTGGTGACCCTGAACTGCGAGGACCCGGGGGTGACAGCCGGCAGGGTCAGCACCATGGAGTCATTGGCAAACGGCGCGGAGGTGGTGATGGTCACCGTCACGGAGGCGGCGCCCACGCGGTCGGGGTCGGTCACGGTGATGCTGAAGGGCAGGGGCGCGGGCGGCGCCACGCCGCCGCCGGCCAGCGCATAGGATGCGCCGGTGTTGACGACGGCCAGCGTTGCCAGCGTCCTGGCGGCCGGGCCACCGGCGGCATTGAGCGGCGCGCCGGGCACGACCGGGCCGGAGCGCTCCAGCATGCTGCCGCCGGTGATCGCGGCAAAGGTCCAGCCCTGCGGGCCCAGGTGCAGCAGCACGGTGCTGCGTCCCGTGGTCAGCCGGGGGGTGAAGGACGGCAGCAGCAGGCAGCGTTTTTCCCAGCCGGTCTGCAGCACGGCCAGGTTGGGGCCGGCCTGGACCTGGGTGTTGAGCAGGGTCACGCGCATCTGCTTGCACTCGTTGTTTTCCTGCGTGATGTTGTCCAGCAGCTGCTGGTAGCCGATCATGGACGGGTCCAGCTTCTGGCGTATCAAGGACACATTGCCGGCCTCGAAGGCGCGCAGGATTTCCTCAAAGGCGGCCAGGGCCTTGCGCGCGTCCTCCGGTTCGCCGATCTTCGGCTTGCCGCTGCTGTCCGTGCCCTTGCGCACGTTGTCCTTCTGCTTTTGCTCCAGGCGTTCGTCGCGCGTTTCTTCCAGCAGCTTCTTGCTGCTTTCGATGGCGGCTTCATTCTTCGTGGCGACAAACAGCGCGGGGACGGCCGGCAACACCCTGGGTGGTACCGACGCCGTCCTGGACGCGAAGGCGGCCTGCCCGGGGAGCACCGAAACCTTGCCGACGGGCGTGTCCATTTCGGTCTCGCCGGTGTTCACCTTGTCGTAGGTTCCCGCGGCCTCGCCTTCGCCGACGACCAGCACCTCGTGGTCGGTCCCGCGAATGCCGATGGTGGCCGTCGTCGTGCGCACCGCGTAGTTCTTCGGGTTGTTCTTGCCTATCCAGCCCGTCACCGAGCGGAAGGAGCCGCGCAGCAGGCGGAACACCGCGCTGTCGTCGGCCCCGCCCTCGGCCCGGTAGGCTTCGATGCGCAAAAAGGTGTTGGCGCGCAGGGCGACCAGCGCGTTGTCGTCCATGCGCACATGGATCTCCCCGTCGCGGCCGGTCACGATGGCGTCGCCCGCGTCTATGGTCTCTCCCTTGCCGGGCAGGCGCAGCTGGCCCGCCGCGGTGGTGACGCTGACGTTGCCCTCGATGAAATCGATCTGGCCGGCCGCATGGGCCTGCTGCAGGCAAAAGCCCAGCGCGAGCGCCGTCAGCAGGAAGGAGGTGGTGGTGTGTTTCATGGAGTGGTTCTCGTGGTCATGGCGGCGAACGGGCCGCCGGCTTGCCGGTGAGTCGTGCGTCGTGGAGGAAGGGTTCTATGCGGTGGGTGATGGCGGGCTAATCGGCGGCGAAAGGGTTGTCGCCGCTCAGGCCGGACAGCTTCCAGCCGGCCTCCGCGCGCTTGAAGCTGAACGCGGCGGCGCCGCTCTTGCGGACCTGCAGCCCCGCGGGCAGGCGGACAAAGCGCTTCTCCCAGCGCGCCTGGATCAACACCAGGCCGGCATCCTCCGAGGCCTGCGCGCGCAGGTCCGACAGCGTGATCCTCAGCTGTTTTTGCAACGGCCGGGCCTGGCGCGCGGCATCCACGACGCCGGCATAGCCGGCCATGCCGGGTGACACCATCGCTTCCAGCCCGGCCTGGTCGCCCGCGGCGTAGGCGGCCATCAGCTGGCGCAGCGCGGCCTGCGCCTGCCGGCTGTCCTTGGGGCCGGCCGGCGCGGCGACGGGTTTGGCGGCCCCCCCC
>NZ_JBFUBU010000087.1:0-7511 GCF_056405595.1 Polaromonas sp. P1_G1 | reverse complement strand
GCTCGGTCCAGGCGGGGTCTCGCTAAACTCGCCTTCGGCTCAGACAACGCGATCCCTGATCCGCCTGAACCTCCGCTCCTCGGCGCATCCACAAGGGGTGGGGACGAGGAATACCAAATCCAAATACTGAAAACCACAAGGACTCGCCTTGGCGAGTCCTTGTTTGTCTTGGTTTGTTCTTTGTATTTCTGTCTTCTGTTTCCGCTTCCGCTCCCGATTGCCCCGTCCTGGCTGGGCCGATGAGCGCAGACGTAGGCGGATCAGGGATCGCGCTTGTCTGAGCGAAGCGAGTTTGCGCGAGACCCCGCCGTAGTCGAGCACCGCAGGTTGCCCGTAGCGAAGCGTAGGGACCCAGACTGCGGGTCGCCTTTCTTTTGCTTACTTTTCTTTGGCGAAGCAAAGAAAAGTGAGTTGCTGCCGGCAACCCCGGCCCCGGAATCCAAACCAACAACAGCGCCAAAAAAAACTAAACCCCCTCCAGGTTCCGCACCACAGGCGGCTGGCTGACCAGCGACAGCAAAAAGTCGATGTCAGCCGGCTTGACCACATGATGATCAAACCCCGCCCGTTGCGACCGCTGCCGACTCTCAGCCTCCCCATACCCCGTCAAGGCAATCAACAACGCATCTTTGGATTCAGGCCGGCTACGCAATTGGCGCGCCACTTCAAACCCGTCCATGCCGGGCAGGCCGATGTCGAGGATGAGCACGTCGGGCCCGAACTCCTGGGCCACCGTGAGCGCCGCCGCGCCGTCGTTCGCGATCCTCACCACATAGCCTTCGAGTTCCAGCAAAACTTTCAGCGTGTCCGCCGAGGCCGGCAAGTCGTCGACGACCAGGACTTTGCGGGAGGCGGCCGGCGCGGGCCTCGCGGCTTTCGGCGCTACGGCGGCGGGAAGGGCCGCGCCTTGCGCTGCAAGCTTGGCCGGGAAGGACACGGTGATGCGGCTTCCCTTGCCGCGGCCTTCGCTATAGGCCTCGACCGTGCCCTGGTGCAGGTCCACCAGGTGCTTGACGAGCGTGAGGCCTATGCCCAGCCCGCCCTGGGCGCGGTCCAGCGCCTGGTCGCCCTGGGCGAACAGGTCGAAGATGTGCGGCAGGAATTCGGCGTCTATGCCCTGGCCGGTGTCGGAGACGGTGATAAAAATGCTGTCGCCCTTCAGCGATGCGTCCAGGGCGATCTTGCCCTGCGGGTCGGTGAACTTGGAGGCGTTGTTGAGCAGGTTGGACAGCACCTGGGACAGGCGCACCAGGTCGCCCCGCAGGACCACGGCCTCGTCCGGGAGCTTGACCTTGAGCGACTGCTGCCTGGCGGCCAGCAAGGGGTTGCTGGCTTCGACGGCGCGCTCGCATAGGGTGGCGAGCAGCAGCGGCTCCATGTGGACGGTCACCTTGCCGCGCACGATGCGCGAAACGTCCAGCAAGTCGTCGACCAACCGGGACATGTGGTCGACCTGGCGTGCGATCACGTCGCGCGCCCAGGCCACCGTCGGGTCGGCCACCTGGGCCCCGTTGATGATGTGGACCGCGTTGCGTATCGGCGCCAACGGGTTGCGCAGCTCGTGCGCCAGCATCGCCAGGAACTCGTTCTTGCGGCGGTCGGCCTCCTGCACCAGCGTGTAGAGCCTGGCGTTTTCCATGGCGATGGAGGCCCGGCCCACGACCTCGCTGAGCAGCGCGGCATCGGCCTGCGCGAAGCCGCCGGCCTTGCCGAAGAGGATGAGCGCGCCCAGTTGCTGATCGCCGGCGACCAGCGGGCAGACGGCCATCTCCTCGTGGTCCGGCGGCAGTTCCGGCCAGGCCGGCGGCGGAGCGGACGCGGCCGGTGCCGCGCACAGGTCCATGGCGGTCAGAAACTGGATGTCGCGCGAGAGCATGGCGCCACGGGCCACCGCGGCCATGGCCGGGCTCAACTCGCGGTGGCATTCGAGCAATACCGGGCCCAGGGAGGGATCGGCATCGCCCGCGATTTTGAGGCAGCGGCAGTGCAGTTCGCCATGGTCGTCCAGCAAGGCGACGGCGGCCATGGCGCCCAGGCCGGGCACGGCGATGTCGGCCAGGGCATGGACGGTGGCGTCGATGTTGAGGGACATGGACAGGCGCTGGCTGGCCTCGGCCAGGTAGGCGGCGCGGCGCGTGGCCTCTTCCGCGGCGGTGCGGGCCGCCTCCGCCCGCGCCAGCGCCTCGCGCTCGACGGCCTGCTGCTGCAGCTGGCGGTGCATGCGGTGCAGCTCGACGAAGACCTTGACCTTGGAGCGCAGCACGCCGGGCACGACGGGGGTCGAGATGTAGTCGACCGCGCCCAGCTCGTAACCCTTGGCGGCCTGCATCTCGTCCACGTAGGCGGTGATGAAGAGGATGGGCGTCTGCGAGGTCTTCTTGTACTGCCGGATCAGGCTGGCGGTTTCCAGGCCGTCGATGTCGGGCATGTTGACGTCGAGCAGGATGACGGCGAAGTCCATCTGCAGGATCAGGCGCAGGGCCTCGCGGCCGGAACGGGCACTGACCAGGTTCTGCCCCAGCTCCTCGAGGATGCTGCCCATGACGACGTGCTTTTCAGGCAGGTCGTCGACGATCAGGATGTTGACGGGATCGGGATTGAGCATGGTGGCCGGCTCCTGCGGCATGAGGACAGCGCTCATCGGGGCAACCAGGCGCGCAGCACGGCCAGCAGGTTTTCGGTATTGACCGGCTTGGACAGGTAGTCCCAGGCGCCGGCCTCAATGCATTTCTCGCGGTCGCCCTTCATGGCCTTGGCCGTGACGGCGATCATGGGCAGGCTCTTGCCGGCCGGCAGCTTGCGGATCTCCTGCATGGTGACCAGGCCGTCCATCACCGGCATCATGATGTCCATCAGCACCACGCTGAGCTGCGGGTCGGAGGCGACCTTGGCGATGGCGTCGTGGCCGTTGTCGGCCCAGACGATGTCCATGCCCTCCTCTTCGAGCACGGTGGCCAGGGCGAAGATGTTGCGCATGTCGTCGTCGACGATCAGCACCCTTTTCCCGGCGAGCGATTTGTTGGCCTCGTGCAGGGCCCTCAGGGTGCCGCGCTGCTTTTCGGTCATGCGTGCCTCTGTCAGGTGCAGGGCATGCATGGCCTGGTCCAGCACCCGCGGGATGGACCTGGCCTCGCGGAACAGGAAGCCGTCGCGGGACTGCCAGGCCGGCTGGTGCAGCGCGTCGATGGGCCCGTCGCGCCAGACCACCACGGGCAGCGGCCCGAGCGCCCGGCGCTCCGGCGCGGCACGGCGCATGCCCTCAAAGCCCTCGGTCAGGGAGGCATCGTCGGTGACGACACATTCAAAGCGGGTGAGGTCTTCGGCCTTGACGCCGGCCAGCGAGGCTACGGCGGTGCACTGCACATGGCTGTGCTGCAGCATGCCGGTGACCTCGCCGCGCAAGACATCGTCCTTCAGGGCGACCAGCATATGCCGGACCGAGCGCGACACATAGCGGTGCAGCTGCTCCAGCATCTCGTCGAGCACTTCCTTGGACGGGATCGGTTTTTCGATGAAGGCCATGGCGCCCGAGCGGTAGGCGCGGTCCTTGGAGTCGTCGGTGGAGATGACGCAGACCGGGATGTGCCGCACGCCGGCGTCCTGCTTGATGCGCTCTAGCACGCGCCAGCCTTCCATGTCGGGCAGGTGCATGTCCAGCGTGATGGCCGAGGGCTTGTACTCGGCTGCGAGCGTCAGCGCGCCAGCGCCCAGCGGGGTCACCAGGCCCTTGAAGCCCTTGGCGCGGGCCGCGTCGAGCAGGAAGCCGGCGAAGGCCAGGTCGTTTTCCACGATCAGCAGCACGAAGTCGCCGGGCTGGATGGCGTGCCGGTCATCGGCGGCTTCGTTGGCCAGGGCGCTGGCGTCCGCCGCCAGGACGGCATCCTCAAAAGCCGGTTCCAGCTTCTCGAAGCCGAGCCGGACGGGCGCGCTGGCTTCGATGCGCTGTTCGGCGCTGCCGCCGGGCTTGCGCGCGCCGCGCGGCGAGGCGTAGACCAGCGGCAGGTAAAGCACAAAGCTGCTGCCCTCGCCGGGTGCGCTGGACAGGCGGATCTCGCCGCCCAGCAGGCGCGAGAGTTCGCGGCTGATGGCCAGGCCCAGGCCGGTGCCGCCGTATTTGCGGGAGGTAGAGCCGTCGGCCTGCTGGAAGGCTTCAAAGATGATCTGCTGCTTGTCGGCGGAAATGCCGATGCCGGTGTCGGTGACGGAAAACGCCAGCACCTGCTGGGCGCGGTTGAGTTCCTCGTTGTCCGGGCTCCAGCCGGTGAAGGCTTCTTCGATGGCCAGGGCCACGTGGCCCTGGTGCGTGAACTTGAAGGCGTTGGACAGCAGGTTCTTGAGGATCTGCTGCAAGCGCTTGACGTCGGTCACCATGGACACCGGCAGCTGCAGGCCGGTGGTGATCAGGAAATCCACGCTCTTGGCCTCGGCGACGTGGCGGAAGGTGCGCTCCACATACATCTGCAGGTCGGACAGGCGCAACTCGTTGACGTCCACGACCACCGTGCCCGACTCGATCTTGGACAGGTCCAGGATGTCGTTGATCAGCATCAGCAAATCGTTGCCGGATGAATGGATGGTCTTGGAGAACTCCACCTGCCTGGCGGTCAGGTTGCCTTCGGAGTTCTTGCACAGCTGGTCGGACAGGATCAAGAGGCTGTTGAGCGGCGTGCGCAGCTCGTGCGACATGTTCGCCAGGAACTCGGACTTGTACTTGGAGGTCAGCGAAAGCTGCTTGGCTTTTTCTTCGAGCGCCTGGCGGGCCTGCTCGACCTCCTGGTTCTTGCGCTCCACCTCGTCGTTCTGCTGGACCAGCAGGTGGGCTTTTTCCTGCAGTTCCTCGTTGGTCTGCTGCAGTTCTTCCTGCCGGCTTTGCAGCTCCTGCGCCAGGGACTGCGACTGGGTCAGCAGGTCCTCGGTGCGCATATTGGCTTCGATCGTGTTGATCACGATGCCGATACTTTCGGTGAGCTGGTCCAGGAAGGCCTGGTGCGTCGGGTTGAATCGCTCGACCGAGGCGAGTTCGACCACGCCCCGGACCTGGCCCTCGAAGATGATGGGCAGCACCAGGATGTCCATGGGCGCCACTTCGGTGAGGCCGGACGATATCTTGAGGCCCTGGGGCATCGAGGAGGTCAGCAATATCTTCTGCTTGTCGAAAGCGCACTGGCCTATCAGGCCCTGGCCCAGGTCGATTTCCTTGCCGTAAGCGCCCTGCCCGTCCGAGGCGTAGCTCGCCATCAGGCGCAGGCGCGGCCTTTCATGCGTGTAGCTCAGCACGTAAAACTCGGCCTGCTGGGCACCTACCACCGGGGCCAGTTCCGAGAGGATCAGGTGGCCCACGGCCACCAGGTCTTTCTGGCCCTGCAGCATGCGGCTGAA
The DNA here is from genome assembly GCF_056405595.1 of Polaromonas sp. P1_G1. Lineage (NCBI taxonomy): Bacteria > Pseudomonadati > Pseudomonadota > Betaproteobacteria > Burkholderiales > Comamonadaceae > Polaromonas > Polaromonas sp. P1_G1. Next base: position 2,132 of record NZ_JBFUBU010000087.1, on the reverse strand, counting down.
CTTGGCCAGGTTGGTCTTGAGCCAGTCCTGCTCGGTGTTGACCTGGGTGGTGTCCTTGAGGTTGCGGATCATTTCATTGATCGTGTCTTTCAGGGCGGCCACCTCGCCCAGCGCCTCCACGGTGATGGAGCGGGTCAAGTCGCCCTGCGTCACGGCTGTCGCCACCTCGGCGATGGCGCGCACCTGGGTCGTCAGGTTGGCGGCCAGCTGGTTGACGTTTTCGGTCAGGCCTTTCCAGGTACCGGCCGCGCCCGGCACCTTGGCCTGGCCGCCCAGCTTGCCTTCGACGCCCACCTCACGCGCCACCGAGGTCACCTGGTCGGCGAAGGTGGCCAGCGTGTCGGTCATGCCGTTGATGGTGTCGGCCAAAGCGGCGATCTCGCCCTTGGCCTCCACGGTCAGCTTGCGTTCCAGGTCGCCGTTGGCCACGGCCGTCACCACGCGCGCAATGCCGCGCACCTGGCTGGTCAGGTTGCCGGCCATGAAGTTCACGTTGTCGGTCAAGTCCTTCCAGGTACCGGCCACGCCCTGCACGTCGGCCTGGCCACCCAGCTTGCCTTCGGTGCCCACCTCGCGCGCGACGCGCGTCACTTCCGATGCGAAAGATCGCAGCTGGTCCACCATGGTGTTGATGGTGGCCTTGAGTTCGAGAATCTCGCCTTTCACGTCCACCGTGATCTTCTTGGACAGGTCACCGGCGGCCACGGCCTTGGTCACGTCGGCGATGTTGCGCACCTGGGATGTCAAATTACCGGCCATGAAGTTCACGTTGTCGGTCAGGTCCTTCCAGGTGCCGGCCACGCCCTGCACGTCGGCCTGGCCGCCCAGCTTGCCTTCGGTGCCCACYTCGCGCGCCACMCGYGTCACTTCGGAGGCGAAGGATCGCAGCTGGTCCACCATGGTGTTGATGGTGTTTTTCAGCTCCAGGATTTCGCCTTTGACGTCCACCGTGATTTTCTTGGACAGGTCACCGGCCGCCACGGCCGTCGTCACCTCGGCGATGTTTCGCACCTGAGCAGTCAGGTTGGACCCCATGGAGTTGACCGAGTCGGTCAGATCCTTCCAGGTGCCGGCCACACCCTGTACGTCGGCCTGGCCGCCCAGCTTGCCTTCGGTGCCCACTTCGCGCGCCACGCGCGTCACTTCGGAGGCAAAAGACCGCAGCTGGTCCACCATGGTGTTGATGGTGTTCTTGAGTTCAAGAATCTCGCCCTTGACGTCCACCGTGATTTTTTTGGACAGGTCACCGGCCGCCACGGCGGTTGTCACTTCGGCGATGTTGCGCACCTGTGCGGTCAGGTTGGAGCCCATGGAGTTCACGGAATCCGTCAAGTCCTTCCAGGTGCCGGCCACGCCTTGCACGTCGGCCTGGCCGCCCAGCTTGCCTTCGGTGCCCACCTCGCGAGCGACACGCGTCACTTCGGACGCGAAGGACCGCAGTTGGTCCACCATGGTATTGATGGTGGCCTTGAGTTCCAGGATTTCGCCCTTCACGTCCACCGTGATCTTTTTGGACAGGTCGCCTGCCGCCACGGCCTTGGTCACTTCGGCGATGTTGCGCACCTGGCCTGTCAGGTTGGAGCCCATAGAGTTGACCGAGTCGGTCAAATCCTTCCAGGTACCGGCCACGCCCTGCACATCGGCCTGACCACCCAGTTTGCCTTCGGTACCGACCTCGCGCGCCACACGCGTCACCTCGGACGCGAACGAGGAAAGCTGGTCCACCATGGTGTTGATGGTGTTTTTGAGTTCCAGGATTTCGCCCTTCACGTCCACCGTGATCTTCTTGGACAGGTCGCCGGCCGCCACGGCCGTCGTCACCTCGGCGATGTTGCGCACCTGGCCGGTCAGGTTGGATCCCATGGAGTTGACCGAGTCGGTCAAATCCTTCCAGGTGCCGGCCACGCCTTGCACGTCGGCCTGGCCACCCAGCTTGCCTTCGGTGCCCACTTCACGGGCCACACGCGTCACCTCGGAAGCGAACGACGAGAGCTGGTCCACCATGGTGTTGATGGTGTTCTTGAGTTCGAGAATCTCGCCTTTCACGTCCACCGTGATCTTCTTGGACAGGTCACCGGCGGCCACGGCCTTGGTCACGTCGGCGATGTTGCGCACCTGGGATGTCAAATTAC
>NZ_JBFUBU010000086.1:0-7992 GCF_056405595.1 Polaromonas sp. P1_G1 | reverse complement strand
GCCCAGCGCGTGCAGTTCGTCGCCCACGATCTGCACGTCGGGGCGCTGCGCGCCCAACTGCTTGCGCGCCTCACGAAGCACCGCCTGGCCGAAGCTGTAGTCCTGGCCAATCAGGTAAATGCTTTTGAGCGCCTTGTCGTCCTTGAGCACGTCCATGAGCGCCGCCATGCGCATGTCGGCGTGCGCGTCAAAACGGAAATGCCAGTAGCTGCATTTTTCGTTCGTCAGAATGGGGTCGACCGCCGAATAATTCAGGAACAGCACGCGCTTTTTCGGCTCGCGCTCGTTGTGCTTGTTGATGGCGTCGATCAGCACCGCCGCGATGGCCGACGAATTGCCCTGCGCGATGATGGTCACGCCATCGTCGATCGCCGAGCGCAAGGCCGCCAGCGCCTCTTCGTTCTGGCCCTTGCTGTCGTAGCGCTCGACCACCAGGTTGCGCGGCCCGCCGGCGGGCTTGACGCCGCCGCGCGCGTTGACGCGCTCCGTCGCCCAGACCAGGTTGCGGAACACCGCTTCGCCGGTATTGGCGAAGGCGCCCGACAGGCTTTCGATGAGCGCGATGCGTACCGGTGGCTGGCCGGCGGTTTGCGCACCCGCCCCCACGCAAGCGCAGAGACATAGGGCCGTGAACAGGCGTTTCAAGTGTTTGTGCATAAAAAAATAGATCCCTGTTTTCGCTTGATTTCGCTTGAATAAAACGGCAGCACACCTAACTGGTGTGCATGCGGCAATCACGCTGAACGCCGCGCAGTGTAAGGGGAAAACGCCCCTTGTTAACCCATCAAGGAATCGCCATGTTTTACTCTCTCGCCAACCGCCCCGCTCGCGCCTTTCATCGCCACTATGCACCCGTCGTGAGCAACGGCGCACTCGAAAAATTCCTCAATGACACCTTCAGCTCGCTCTCCGACACCGGCGCCGCCAAGGCTGCCAGCGTGGAAGACCTTGAGAAGGCCTACAGCCTGCAGCTCGACGTCCCCGGCCTGGCCCGCGAACATCTGGACATCGGCATCGAAGGCGACGTGGTCCGTGTGTCCAGCAAGGAAGATGCACCCCGCAAGGTCAAGGCCGCATGGCGCTTCCCGCTGGAAATCGACACTGCCAACAGCAGCGCCAAGCTGGAAAACGGTGTGCTGACGTTGACGCTGGCCAAGAAGGTCCCCGTCAGCAACGTGACGCACCTCGATATCCAGTAATCAGGAGCGTCTCAAAGCAGGCGATCGGCTCAGGCCGGCTCGGCCTGCAATTCGGCCAGGTTCCAGCGCGGCTTCACGTCAAAGGTGTAGCTGCGCAGAAGTGTTTCCAGCCCGGCTTGCAAGCGCATGCCCGCGGCCAGGGCAATCATGGCACCGTTGTCGGTGCACAAATGCAGCTCGGGGTAATGCACCCGAATGCCGCGCTGCTTGCACACGGCATTGAGCTGGCTTCGCAGCAGCGCATTAGCCCCTACACCTCCCGCCACGACCAACCGTTTCAGCCCGGTTTGCGCCATGGCGGCCAGTGATTTTTTGACCAGCACTTCGACGATGGCCGCCTGCGTGGCCGCCGCCAGGTCGGCCTTGCGGCTTTCCAGGTCCGGCCCCAGTTTTTTGGCTTGCGTCAGCACGGCGGTCTTCAGCCCGGCAAAGGAAAAATCGAGGTCGCCGCTGTGCAGCAAAGGCCGCGGCAGCTTGAAAGCCGCGCCGTCGCCCCCCTCGGCCAGCTTCGACAGGTGCGGGCCGCCCGGGTAAGGCAGGCCCATGAGCTTGGCCGACTTGTCAAAGGCCTCGCCGGCCGCGTCGTCAATCGTTTCACCCAGCAATTCGTAGCTGCCCACGCGGTCCACCCGCATCAGCTGCGTGTGCCCGCCGGAGACCAGCAAGGCCACAAAAGGAAATTCAGGCGGGTCAGCGCTCAGGAAAGGCGATAGCAAATGCCCTTCCAGGTGGTGCACGCCCATGGCCGGCTTGCCCAGCGCCGCCGCCAGCGAACAGGCCACGCCCGCGCCCACCAGCAGCGCCCCAGCCAGCCCAGGCCCGCGCGTGTAAGCCACCACGTCGACCTGTGCCAGGCTGCTGCCCGCCTCGGCCATCACCTGGTGTGTCAAAGGCAAAACACGCCGGATATGGTCCCGGCTCGCCAGCTCAGGTACCACACCGCCATAGGCCTGGTGCATGTCGATCTGGCTGAACAGCGCGTGCGACAGCAAGCGCGGCACAGCGCTGCCACTGGCATCCACCAGCGCCACACCGGTTTCATCACAACTCGATTCGATTCCAAGAACTCTCATCTTTCGAGTGTAAGGTTTGGAAGAATCACCCTCCCCCGTCCAGGCTCACTGCGTGTAGCCTGTTCCCCCCTCGAGGGGGCGGCGCCTGCGGTCTGGCAAAGCCAGTCCCGCGGCCCCTACTGGTGAAATAAGCCCCTCATTGGTAAGCCCCTCATTGGTTGTGCCCACTGAACTCTTCAACCCAACATGAGCCGTGGAACCGGCTTTGCCGGGCCACAGGCGAGCGGCCCCCTCGGGGGGCAGGGAGCGACACGAAGTGCGCGACCGTGGGGGCACGTTTCTTGCACTTACGGCTCCATGACACCGTCCCAATCCCTGCGCCTTGTCATCATCGCCCCGGACCTGCTGGAGTCCGTGTCCGATGACGCCCATGCGCGGGAACTGGCCGAGCGCTCGCGCCAGCTGCGCATCGGCCTGCTGGAAAACGGTTACAACATCGTCGCGGTGCTCCCAGCCGACACCTTCCTGGATGAACGCCTGGCGCAGCTGCAGCCCGACATGATCATCGTGGACGCCGAAAGTGAAGCCCGCGACTCCCTGGAGCATGTGGTGATGGCGACGCGGGACGCCCGGCGGCCCATCGTACTGTTCACCAATGACAACGACACCAGCCACGTCAAGGACGCCGTCGCCGCCGGGGTGTCGGCCTATGTGGTGGCCGGCCTGTCCCCGGACCGCATCCGTCCCATCCTGGACGTGGCCATGGCGCGCTTTGAGCACGAGCAGGGCTTGCGCAAGGAACTGGCGCACGCCAAAACCGAGCTGCATGAGCGCAAGGTCATAGACCGGGCCAAGGGCATGCTGATGCAGCGCCAGGGACTCTCGGAGCAGGCCGCCTACGAAAAGCTGCGCAAGGCCGCCATGGACAAGGGCCTGCGGCTGGGTGACGTGGCCCAGCGCATGCTGGACGCCCTGGACCTGCTGGGCTGATTCGCTCGCCGGGCCGACCGACCACCCTCAATTGGTGCAGCGCACAAATCAGGTGCACCATCGGCATCCACATCGCGGCGCTTCGCCCATGTGAGGTTTTTTTCAGGGAGTGTGTGATTGCAAGCACAAGAAGACTTCCCTGGCATCTCCACTCTCAAGAACAACTCTTTTGGCAACGCTGGCCAACCCTGGCACAGCTTTTGCAATGCCCTAGGCACTGGTCAATGATGGCCATCCGGCACAGCACTTCAACGGCGAAGTGTGTGGTGCCCCAAGGAACAAAGGCGTTCGCACCCTGCATCACGTTTGACGTGGCTGCCCGGGTCGAGCGCCTTTTTTGTTTTGTCTTTTGCTTTTTTTACCTGGAGCCGACACATGACTGAACTGCTGAAATCTTCGCTGACACGCCGCACCGTGCTGCAGGCCGCGGCCGTGGGCGCCGTGGGCATCAACCCCGCCCTGCGCGCCGCCGTGTATGCACAGGGATCGGACGCGCCCGAGAAAAAGGAAGTCAAGATCGGCTTCATCCCCCTGACCGACTGCGCCTCGGTGGTGATGGCCTCGGTGCTGGGCATAGACCAGAAATACGGCGTCAAGATCATCCCGACCAAGGAAGCCAGCTGGGCCGGCGTGCGCGACAAGCTGGTCAACGGTGAACTGGACTTCGCCCATGTGCTTTACGGCCTGGTCTACGGCGTGCACATGGGCACGGCCGGCCCCAAGAAGGACATGGCCGTGCTGATGACACTCAACAACAACGGCCAGGCCATCACGCTGTCGAAGAAGCTCGCCGACAAGGGCGCTGTCGACGGCGCGGGCCTGGCCAAGCTCATGGCCAGCGACAAGCGCGAATACACCTTCGCCCAGACCTTTCCCACCGGCACGCACGCCATGTGGCTGTACTACTGGCTGGCCGCAAACGGCATCAACCCGATGAAGGACGCCAAGGTCATCACCGTGCCGCCGCCGCAGATGGTGGCCAATATGCGCGTGGGCAATATGGACGGCTTCTGCGTGGGCGAGCCCTGGGGCCACCGCGCCATCATCGACGGCATAGGCGTGACCGCCGTCACCACCCAGGACGTCTGGAAGGACCACCCTGAAAAAGTGCTGGGCACCACCGCCGACTTCGTCAAGAAATACCCCAACACCGCGCGCGCCGTCACCGCCGCCATCATCGAGGCCGGCAAATGGATTGACGCCAGCCTCTCCAACAAGAACAAGATGGCCGAAACCGTGGCCGACAAGAGCTACGTCAACACCAGCGTCGACGCCATCAACCAGCGCATCCTTGGCCGCTACCAGAACGGCATGGGCAAGACCTGGGACGACCCCAACTACATGAAGTTCTACAACGACGGCGCGGTGAGCTTCCCTTACCTCTCCGACGGCATGTGGTTCCTCACGCAGCACAAGCGCTGGGGCCTGATCAAGGAGCATCCCGACTACCTGGGCATCGCCAAACAGATCAACCACATCGACGTCTACAAGCAGGCAGCCACCGCCGCCAAGGCCAGCGTTCCCAAAGAGATCATGCGCAGCAGCAAGCTGATGGACGGCACGGTCTGGGACGGCAAGGACCCSAARAAGTACGCCGACAGCTTCAAGGTTCACGCCTAGGCCCGCGCCCCGCCMCCCGCCCACCGAACCTTCCACCCCACGCAAAGAGGTCACGCCATGGTCAGTGCCGTATTCCACAGCCCGCTCGAGGCCGCGCCTGCGGCCCGCGGCGGCGACAAAGCCCGAGCCCGGGATACCGGCGCCCTTCCATCGGCGCCCGCCGCCAACGACATGACAAATCCCATCACCCCTTCCCCCGCAGTGCAGGCGGCCGCCGCCACCCCGCCGGCGCGCGCGCCCTGGGACGCCTCTTTTCTCTGGCTGGCCCTGCTGCCGCCCCTGCTGGGCCTGGGCCTGCTGGTGCTGGTGTGGGAGCTGGTCTTCATGGGCACGGGCGGCAGCATTCCCTCGCCCAAGGATACTTTCACGCAGGCGGTGCAGATCTTCAGCGACCCCTTCTACAGCAAGGGCCCCAACGACCAGGGCGTGGGCTGGAACGTGCTGTCCTCGCTCAAGCGCGTGGCCATGGGCTTCGGCATGGCGGCGGTCGTCGGCATTCCGGTCGGATTCATGATCGGGCGCTTCAACTTTTTGAGCCGCATGTTCAACCCATTGATCAGCCTGCTGCGCCCGGTCTCGCCGCTGGCCTGGCTGCCGATAGGCCTGCTGGTGTTCAAGGGCGCCAACCCGGCCGCCATCTGGACCATCTTCATCTGCTCCATCTGGCCCATGATCATCAACACCGCCGTCGGCGTGCAGCGCGTGCCCCAGGACTACATGAACGTGGCGCGCGTGCTCAACCTCAGCGAATGGAAGATCGTCACGAAAATCCTCTTCCCCGCCGTGCTGCCCTACATGCTGACCGGCGTGCGCCTAGCCGTCGGCACCGCCTGGCTGGTGATCGTCGCGGCCGAGATGCTGACCGGCGGCGTCGGTATCGGCTTCTGGGTCTGGGACGAGTGGAACAACCTCAACGTCAAGAACATCATCATCGCGATCTTCGTGATCGGCATCGTCGGCCTGGTGCTGGAGTTCGCCCTGATCAAGCTGGCCACGGCCTTCACGTTTGAAGAAGTCAAGAACTGATCTCGAAAGGAACCAAGCCATGACATCCTTCACCACCAAGTACATCGAGATCCAGGGCGTCGAGCAGACCTTCAAGACCCGCAAAGGGCCGTTCCGTGCGCTGCAGAACATCAACCTGACGGTCGCCAAGGGCGAGTTCGTCGCGCTGATCGGCCATTCGGGCTGCGGCAAGTCCACGCTGCTGAACCTGATCGCCGGCCTGACGACGCCCACCGAGGGCAGCCTGCTGTGCGCCAACCGTGAGATCGCCGGGCCCGGGCCCGAGCGCGCCGTGGTGTTCCAGAACCATTCGCTGCTGCCCTGGCTGACCTGCTTTGAGAACGTCTACCTGGCCGTCGAACGCGTCTTCTCGGCGACTGAAAACAAAGCCCAGCTCAAGGCCCGCACCGATGCGGCGCTGGCCATGGTCGGGCTGACCGCGGCGGCGCAAAAGCGCCCCGGCGAAATATCGGGCGGCATGAAGCAGCGCGTCGGCATCGCGCGCGCGCTGTCCATGGAGCCCAAGGTGCTGCTGCTCGACGAACCCTTCGGCGCGCTGGACGCGCTGACCCGCGCCAAGCTGCAGGACGAGCTGCTGCAGATCGTGGCGACCACGCAGAGCACGGTGGTGATGGTGACCCATGACGTCGACGAGGCGGTGCTGCTGAGCGACCGCATCGTGATGATGACCAACGGCCCCTCGGCCACGATCGGCGAAATCCTGCAGGTCGAACTGCCGCGGCCCCGCTCGCGCGTGGCGCTGGCCGAGGACATCCGCTACCTGGGCTACCGCAAGGCCGTGATCGATTTTCTCTACACACGCCAGGACCACGTCGAAAAAGCGGCCTGACAGAGCCCACGGGAACCCGCGCCGCGAAAGGGCGCGGCGACCGCCACAAAAATTAGCATAGGGAGGGTTTCCATGTCTGCTGTTTTGCCTGTTCGAGGCGCCGACAGAATCGTTGTCCCCCAGGGCACGCGCACCGCGCCTTCGCAAGGCCTTGCCTCGCTCGGAAAGTACCGCGAAATCATCATCGCGGTCGCCTTCTTCCTGCTGTTCGACCTCGGGGTGCTGGTCCTGAACTTCTACACCTCGTTCAAGATCGACCAGGACACCGTGGCCATCAACCTCTCGGGGCGCCAGCGCGTCGTCTCGCAACGCGTCGCGCGCACCCTGCTGGAGCTTGACGCCATGCGCGTCTCGGGCGCAGCCTACAAGCCCGAAACCCTGGCGGAGCTGCGCGCGGGCGCCAAAATCTTCCAGGTGTCGCAACTGGCGTTTCGCGAAGGCGGCACCATTCCGGGCGGCGACGGCAAGCCGGTCTACCTGGAGCCCGTGGTGTCCAGCCGCGGCCGTGAGCTCGAGGAAAAGGTGGAGCTGGTCTGGAAGCCCTACTTCGCCTTGCTCCAGCCGCTGCTGGCCGGCGACAACTTCACGCAGCAGGAACTGGCCGCCGCGCTGGCCTACAGCCAGGCCCACAACATCAAACTATTGGGCGCAGCCAACGACTTCGTGACCGAAACGCAGCAGATTGGCGCATCGCGCGCCAGCGTGCTGCGCATGGTGCAGACCGGCGGCATCGTGCTGGCCCTGCTGAACTTCGCCTTCATCCTGTTCAAGTTCCTGAGGCGCCTGAAAATCTCCGACGCCGCGATTGAAGCGGCGACCGAGGAAACCCGTGAAATCCTCACCAGCGTCCGTGAAGGCCTGTTCCTGCTGACGCCGGGGCACCAGCTCGGCTCCCAGCTGTCCCTTTCGACCCACGCGCTGTTCGGCAAGACGTTGGCGCCGGGTCAGAATTTCTTCGAGGTGCTGTCCACGCTGGTGTCCGCCAAAGCCCTGACCGATGCGCGCGACTATGTCGAGCTGCTGTTCTCGCCGCATGTGAAGGAGCAACTGGTCCAGGGCATCAACCCGCTCTCCGAAGTCGAGCTCACCGTCAGGAACCGGCTGGGCCAGGACACGGCCCGCTACCTGTCCTTTCACTTCAACCGGGTGCAGGACGGCGCCGCCGTGCGGCACCTGCTGGTCACCGTGCAGGACATCACGCAGAAGGTCGAACTGCAGGCCAGGCTGGCCGGCGAGCGCCAGCGTTCGCAAAAAGAGCTGTCCATGATGCTCAAGGCCTTCGAGACCGAGCCGGCCATGATGCGGGCCTTTGTCG
>NZ_JBFUBU010000085.1:0-8366 GCF_056405595.1 Polaromonas sp. P1_G1 | reverse complement strand
AGTTTAGCGAGACCCCGCCTGAACCGAGCACCGCAGGTTGCCCGTAGCGAAGCGAAGGGACGCAGCAACCAGGGTCGCCTTTTCTTTTGCTTACTTTTCTTTTGGCGAAGCAAAAGAAAAGTGAGTAGCCGCCGGGCTACCCCCGGCCAACCGCCCTCAGCAGAGAGCGCGCAGGCCGGAGCAAGACCCGGCTTCAGCCAAGGCTGGAATGAATCATCTCCCTAACCCGCGGATAAATCTGCTGATTCCACTTACGCCCACTGAACACCCCGTAATGCCCAACCCCCGTCTGCACATGATGAGTCTTCATATAAGGCCGTATCCCGGTGCACAGGTCTTGCGCGGCCACCGTCTGCCCGACTGAACAGATGTCGTCGCGCTCACCCTCCACCGTCATCAACGCGGTGCGGCGTATGGCGGCGGGTTTCACGAGGCGACCGCGGTAGCTGAGCTTTCCCAGCGGCAGGTCGTAGGTCTGGAASACCTTCTCSACGGTYTCSAGRTAGAACTCSGCSGGCAGGTCGTTGACGGCCAGGTATTCGTCGTAGAACACGCGGATGATGTTGGCCTTTTCCACGTCGCCGTCGAGCAGGTGCTGGTACATATCCTGGAAGGATTTTTTATGCCGTTCCAGGTTCATGCTGAGGAAGGCGCTCAGTTGCACAAAGCCTGGGTAGACACGCCGCATGTAACCCGCGTGCGGCAGCGGCACATGGCTGATCAAATTTTTCTCGAACCACTCGATCGGCTTGCTGGTGGCCAGCGTGTTGACGCCCGTCGGGTTCACGCGACAGTCCACCGGGCCGGCCATCAGCGTCAGGCTGCGCGGCTGGGCCGGATCGTCGTCTTCGGCCATGATGGCCGTCGCCGCCAGCGCCGCCACGCAGGGCTGGCACACCGCCACCACATGCGTGCCCGGGCCTATGGCCTGGGTGAAGCGGATCATGTGGTCAATATAGTCGTCCAGCGCGAAGGCACCGTGGCGCAGGGCTACGTCGCGCGCGTTGTGCCAGTCGGTGATGTAGACGTCGTGGTCCTGCAGCAGCGTGCGCACGGTCTCGCGCAGCAGCGTGGCGAAGTGGCCCGATAGCGGGGCCACCAGCAGCACCGGCGGCTGGAAAGGCAGATCGGCCGGGGTTTCTTTTTTGAAGCGCAGCAGGGTGCCGAAGGGCATGGACAGCACGGCCTCTTCGGTAACCGCGAATTCGCGCTCGCCCACCTTTACCGAGGTGATGCCGTAGGCCGGGCGTGAATGCGTCAGGCGCAGGCGCGAAAACACCTCCATGGATGCCGAGAACTTGCGCAGCAGGCTTCCCTCGGTTTTGCCCAGCCAGAGCGCCGCGCTGCCGCCTTGGGCCAGCAGGCGAAGCGGCGACATCAGGTCGGACTGGAGTTGGTAGGCCTGGTAAAGCATGGGTTTCCTGGCTTGGTTCGGGCTTGTGGCCCAGGTAACCGGGATGCAGGCAAGTTACGGGCCAGTCGTCACCGGCTGCCCGCGCGCTGGCACAAGCCTTGCGGAGGGTTGGTCACCCCCCGGGTAATGGGGACCAACTTTGCGGTTCAAGGAGCAATCTCATGGCCAAGGCAGTCCTGACGATCAGCAGCAAAAACTACGGCGCCTGGGCGCTGCGCGGCTGGCTGCTGGCGAAATTTGCCGGGCTGGAATTCACCGAAAAAGTGATCTCCCCCGACGACCCGGCCATGAAGGCCGAGATGCTGCTGCTGTCGTCCAGCATGCTGGTGCCCTCGTTGCAGCACGACGGCGTCAAAGTCTGGGACACGCTGGCCATTGCCGAATACCTCAATGAAATCAAGCCCAAAGCGCAGCTGTTGCCGGCGGACGTCAAGGTGCGGGCACATTGCCGCGCGGTCTGCGGCGAAATGCATTCGGGCTTTGCCTCGCTGCGCGCCGCGTTGCCGATGAACCTCAAGGCCCATTTCCCGAACTTCAAGGTCTGGTCGCGTGCGCAGGCTGACATCGACCGGGTGCTGGAGATCTGGAAGGAATGCCTGGCTTCCTATGGCGGTCCTTATTTGTTCGGCAAACAGCTGTCGGTGGCGGATGCGATGTATGCGCCAGTGGTCACTCGCTTTCTCACTTACGACGTGGCGCTGGACAAGGCTTGTATGGCTTATTGCAAGCGGGTTATGGAGTTGCCGGCTATGAAGGAGTGGGTTGCTGCGGCTAAGAAGGAGCCGGATGACATTGATGAACTTGATGCTGAGTTCTGAGGCTTGTTGGGGCTGAGTTCTCTGCTGAAGCTTGCTGGCCGGGAGTGGCCCGGCGGCCAGTAACTTTCTTTTGCTTCGCCAAAAGAAAGTCACCAAAGAAAAGGCGACCCTGGTTCCTGCGTCCCCTGCGCTTCGCTCCGGGGCAACCTGCGGTGCTCGGTCCAGACGGGGTCAAAAACAACTCGCTTCGCTCAAACAAGTTTTTGCCCTGATCCGTCTGGACCTCCGCTCCTCGGCGCATACACAAGGGGCAAGCGGGTTCGGGAACGGATTCGGGAACCTGTTCGGGTTTGGGGCGGTGGTTATTTCCAGGGTGTTGGAGGTGGAATTTCGCAGACGGGGTCTACGTCTATGGATTTGAAATCCGCCGGCCCGACGATTTCCAGGTATTCCATGTCGGGGGAGTAGTCGAACAGGAAGTGCTTGATGCCCGGGCGCTGGTGCACCACATCGCCGGCTTCGACCAGGGTTTCCTTGTCTTCGTACATAAAGCGCGCCCAGCCCTTGACCATGATCACGATCTGGAAATCTGCCTCATGACGGTGCCATCCCGTGCCTGTTTCTGGTGCCATATTGGCCTTCACAAGGTGCGCGATGACTTTGCCGTGGGTCGCGTCGGCAATGCCAAGGTCGCGGTACAGGAAAAAGTCTCGCAAACCACCGGAGACAAACTGCGTGTCACCAGGCTTGACGTGGGAAAACTTGGTCGCGGTGCGGTCCAGCATGGGGTGCTCCTGTTCAATCAAGACATCCAACTCGGGATTGGTGCGGTGCAGCAAGCATGAAGTGTTCCAGAGTGTGTGGCACGCGCTATACCGCTGGCTGCATAGCCAGGGCGATAAAGAGGGTGGCCGGTTGCAAAGCTATAGTTCAGGAACGTCTAAACCACCACCCATACGATTCCAAGGCGTCTGACATGTGGCCCAAGCTCATTCGTTTCCTCAAGGGGGAGCAGAGACCTGTAACGCTCTCTGTACCCAATGCCGTATTGGGCACGCTCGATTACTCAAAAGACGACGAGTGCTGGATGACGGCGGAGAACAGCGCCCACCTGCCGTTCCGCATCTTCATCGCTGGGAACTGGGACAAGTCGGCCACCGTGATTTCACCCGACCCACGGCTGATTGAACATGCCGAATCCATTGCCTGCAGCGCCAAAGATTTTCTCGCATTGGTGGAAAACTTCGTCAAGTCAGAACTCGCCACGCGGAGGCACCTCAGGGGATGGGCCGAAGAAGTGAAGCAACTCAAAGTGAGCGCTCTCAATCTGGCCTGGGCTCAACGCCCGAACGATGGAATGATTGAATTCGAGGGGCCAGACGAGTTTCGCTTGTGGCGCTGTGACTATCTGAACCGTCAGCCGGCGGGAATGCTGGGCTTCGATAGCTAGAGCGTCCCCTTACGAGGCAGAGGCCTGACCCTGCTTCAAGCGAGTGCCGGCTTGATCGGTTTTGTCGACACTTTCACCGTAGAAAATACCGTACATGCCTCCATCGTTAAAGACCCGAAAGCCCATTGACCAACTCCAGCCGGAAGACCTCATCGCGTTTCCCATCTGGGAGTTCGCAAGCGACGAGGAAGGGGATGAAGAGCAGGACGAAACCTGGGTTCGCCCTTATCCGGCGAAGATGATGGGTCCAGACCTTTACGCCCTGTCCGTTGCTGCTGATTTCCTTGCTTCCTCGGGCCAAATGTTCACCGGCTTTGTTGGCGTGACCACGGCTGGCGGTCTCGAGTTTGGGCATGGGGTGCTGCTGCATGAAAACGACCACATCTTCGTTCCCTCGGCCGAGTACCCGCAAGCAAAAAAAGAACGCAAGGCGGTTGCGGCCGCGCTGCGCATCAAAGAGTCTCAGGTTTTCCCGCTCAAGTTCACATTGCGTGTTCTTCTGCAGGGCGAAGTTGCACTGCGCCACGGAGAGTTCGCGTAGTCGCAGTGCCGGCAAGCAACCAAACGTTCGCGCCATGTCTGTTCTGGATCGACCATTCTTCAATCTGTCTGTGATCAAGGCACCGGTGGCCGAGGTTGCACAGGCGTTTGATCGCTATCCGCCAATGCGGGTTCATAGCAGCCCAACCCCGTTTGTCTTGCCCGAACAGCCGTACACGGAGGAGAAAGACGCGCCGCCGCTCATTCTCTGGTCACCGGTTAACGCGCCTGGGCTAACGGTTTTTATGCCGCACCTGTCTGCGGGAGACGGCTACRTGCCTGCCTATGCGCAGTCGACGTTTCGTTTTGACGTTGTGTCAATTCGAAGCACCGCCGATGATTGCAAGAAGGACGCTCTCAACGAGTTTTCCGCTTATTCCAAAGGCGCTTTGTTGCGCTTTGTGCGCGTCATGAGTGACAACCCGGGCTGGGACTTCTATCAAAAAGGAGAGCCCTTGTCCTTCGAAAACCTGGAAAACTATCAGTTGCGATTAAAGCGGAAACGATTGCAGCGGAGCGATGTGCTTGCCTACGTTGAATCCTGGGGCGCCCCAATAACATCGGCAATGTTCTGGCGCAGCGATTTTTCCGCTGTAACTTTCCAGCCGAAAAAGGCCGGCTAAGCCGTCACTCAGGACCCGGCTGCCTTCGGCATCGGTTTGACCTTACCGCCAGAAAGCCAGTGCTCCCCACACGCCGGGGTGTGTTCAGATTTGCCAACGACGGGCCTGGATCAGTCTGTCTCTGTGACCATTCGGCCCCTCTGGGATAATCCCCCCATGAGCGGAAATACCCTAGGAACCCTATTCGCAGTCACCAATTTCGGTGAATCCCACGGCCCGGCCATTGGCTGCGTGATTGACGGTTGCCCGCCGGGCATGGATTTGAGCGAGGCCGACATCCAGGCCGACCTGGACCGCCGCCGTCCCGGCACCAGCCGCCATGTGACCCAGCGTAATGAACCCGATGCCGTCGAGATCCTCTCCGGCGTCTACCAGGGCAAGACCACSGGCACGCCGATCKSSCTGYTGATCCRSAACACCGACCAGCGCAGCAAGGACTACAGCAACATCCTGGAGACCTTCCGCCCCGGCCATGCCGACTACAGCTATCTGCACAAATACGGCCTGCGCGACCCGCGCGGCGGCGGCCGCTCGTCGGCGCGGCTGACGGCGCCCACGGTGGCGGCCGGTGCCGTCGCCAAAAAATGGTTGTTCGAAAAATACGGCACGGTGTTTCGCGGCTGCATGACGCAGGTCGGCGATGAAGTCATTCCCTTCGAATCCTGGGAGCACGTGCCGAACAACCCGTTTTTTGCGCCGGTGGCCGACGTGTCAAAGCTTGAAAACTACATGGACGCCTTGCGCAAGGCCGGCGACTCCTGCGGCGCGCGCATACGCGTCACGGCTTCCGGCGTGCCGGTCGGCCTGGGTGAGCCGCTGTACGACAAGCTGGACGCCGAAATTGCCTTTGCCATGATGGGCATCAATGCGGTCAAGGGCGTTGAAATCGGCGCCGGTTTCGCCAGCGTCACGCAGCGCGGCACCACGCATGGTGATTCACTGACGCCGGAAGGTTTTCTGTCGAACAATGCCGGCGGTGTACTGGGCGGCATCAGCACCGGCCAGGACCTGGAAGTCTCGATCGCGATCAAGCCGACCAGTTCCATCATCACGCCGCGCCAGTCGATCGACACGGCCGGCAATCCGGCCGAAGTGGTGACCAAGGGCCGACATGACCCCTGCGTGGGCATACGCGCCACGCCGATCGCTGAAGCGCTGCTGGCGCTGGTGGTGATGGAGCATGCGCTGCGCCAGCGTGCGCAAAACGCTGATGTCGTCGTTACGACGCCTGATATCAGCCGCTCAAAGAAGTAATTTCAAGGCTCGGGCGGCGCAGCCCGAAACGGGTTAAAGCCCGTGATCAGCGCGGTGGCCGACAGCACCAGGACGCAGCCGGGCAGCATGCTGGCCGTCACCGGCTCGCCGAGAAACAGCCCGCCCCAGGTCACGCCGAACAGCGGGATCATGAAGGCCGCCGACGTGGCGGCGCTGGCCGGGATCTCGCGCATCAGCCGCATGCTGATCCAGTACATAAAACCCGAGGTCAGCGTACCCAGCACCGTCACGGCCGCCACGGCGCCCGGCGTCAGGACGGCCGAGGGCGCGGCGATCCCGCCCGGTATGACCAGGATCAGGGCCGCGGCAATGTGCACCACCGCTGACGAGGGAAGAGGTGAATAGGCCATGGTGGCGCGTTTCATGAGGATGGCGCCGAAGCCGTAGCTGGCCGACGCGGCCACGCAGGCCAGCGCCGCCAGCACCACCCGGGGTGTGACGGCGACCGGGCCCAGCTGCACCAGCAGCGTGACACCGGCAAAGCCGACCGCGCAGCCGAGCAGGCGGATGCGGGTGAGTTTTTCCTCGCCCGCCAGCGCGGCGGCCATCACGCCGAAAAGCGGCGCCGTGGCATTGAGCACCGCCGAATAGCCCGAGGGAATGACCAGCGCGGCCCAGTTGTACAGCACAAAAGGAATCACCACCGACAGCATGCTCAGCAGCGCCAGCCGGGGCCACGCCTCGCGTGGCGGCCACTGGCCGCGCAGCCTGCTCATCAGCAGGCCCAGCACGATCGCCGCCAGGGTGCAGCGGGTGGCCGCCACCACCCACGGCCCCAGGGCGGGACTGGCGATACGCAGCAGGGGAAATGATGCGCCCCAGAGGGCGGACATCGCGATGAGCTGGAGGAAGTGTCGGGTTTGCATGAAACGCCGCGCGGGCGGCAACAAAAGCGGCGATGGGAAAGATGGCTGGCTTGATTGTGCAAGATTCGGCCCGACGCTGCAGCGGCCGCAAGGCATGGCTGGGGTGAAGGCGCGAATCTTTCCTACACAGCACCCGGCCCGGGCCGCCCTAAATGGAGGTTTTCACCCATCCACTTTCACCCATCCACTTTTGAGGAAGCGCCATGCCCAAAACCACTCCCTCTTCACGGACGTCCTCCACGCGCCCATCCGCACGCGCGGAGCCCGTCACCGCCAAACAGCAAAAAATCCAGCGCGAACAGGACAGCAAGGACGAGGCCAAGCGTGCCGAGCGTGAAGCCACTGCCGGCAAGCAGAAAAAAGCCGTGCAAGCCGGCCTGCGGGACTATCCCGAGCCGCCGCTGCCGAAGCAGYACCTGCGCAAGCCGGGCCTGGAAGCTGAAATGGAACTCAAGCCGCAATTCATGGCGCCGGGCTACAAAGGCAGCGGCAAGCTCGAGGGCCTGACCGCGCTGGTTACCGGCGCCGACTCCGGCATTGGCCGTGCCGTAGCCGTGCTCTTCGCGCGCGAAGGTGCCGACGTCGCCGTGGCCTACCTCAGTTCTGACCACGACGCAAAAGAGACCCAGCGCTGCATCGAAGCCGAAGGCCGGCGCTGCGTGCTGATCGCGGGCGACGTCAAGGACGCGGCCTTCTGCCGCGAAGCGGTCAAGAAAACCGTCAAGTCGCTGGGCAAGCTTGACATCCTCGTCAACAACGCCGCCTTCCAGGAGCATGCCGAGTCGCTGGAAGACCTGACGGAGGAACGCTTTGACGAAACCCTGCGCACCAATGTCTACGGCTACTTCCATATGGCCAAGGCGGCGTTGCCGCACTTGAAGCAAGGTTCCTGCATCATCAACACCGGCTCGGTGACCGGGCTGGAGGGCAGCGCCAAGCTGCTCGACTATTCAGCGACCAAGGGCGCCATCCACGCGTTCACCAAAGCGCTGGCCAGCAACCTGATCGACAAAGGCATACGTGTGAACGCCGTGGCCCCCGGCCCGGTCTGGACGCCGCTGAACCCGGCCGACTCACCGGCCGACATGGTCCAGAACTTCGGCAAGAAGACCGACATGCGGCGGCCCGCGCAACCTGAAGAGCTGTCTCCTGCTTATGTGTTCCTGGCGTCGCCGGTGTGTTCGAGCTATATCACCGGGATTGTTTTGCCTGTTACTGGGAGTGTTGGAGCGGTTTGATTTTTTTGCCTCTTCCGGGGCGGGGCTGGTTTTTGCTCCGGCGGTGCGCTCGCTGCTGAGGGTTGCTGGCCGGGGTCGCCCGGCGGCGACTCACTTTTCTTTGCTTCGCCAAAGAAAAGTAAGCAAAAGAAAGGCGACCCGCAGTCTGGGTCCCTACGCTTCGCTACGGGCAACCTGCGGTGCTCGAGCCAAGCGGGGTCTC
>NZ_JBFUBU010000084.1:0-9967 GCF_056405595.1 Polaromonas sp. P1_G1 | reverse complement strand
GGGCCGGCGTTGTCTGAGCGAAGCGAGTTTAGCCGGACCCCGCTTGGCTCGAGCACCGCAGGTTGCCCGTAGCGAAGCGTAGGGACCCAGACTGCGGGTCGCCTTTCTTTTGCTTACTTTTCTTTGGCGAAGCAAAGAAAAGTGAGTCGCTGCCGGCAACCCCGGCCAGCAAGACTCTGAAGAGGGCGCACCGCCGGAAACCACAAGCCTAGAGAAACCTCTCCAGCAGTCTGCGTGAAGCGCGATCCAACGCAGTCATATCCCTCACACTGTACTGAACCCCTTGACTACCAGCGATCAACAAGCCGGTACGCGCCAACCGACGAATGTCCTCCTCACCCTTGAGGATGAAAGAGGTCTCCCCCCGATCAGTCTCAACAGTCCAGACGCTGGGCGTACCAAAGCTGGAAACACTTTTAAGCCGCGTAATCTCAGGCACAAAATCCCGCAACGCAAGTTCTTCCTCAAGCAGCGCACGCGCAGCCGGCGCCACGGCCTGCAGGCTGTCAACCCAGGCGACCTCGTGGCCCTCGGTGTTGACCAACGAAATTCCTTCGTCGGGCGCGGCAATGGGAAAGGCCCGCACCGGCACCACGCCGGCATGCGACTCGCCGCCCGCGTCGGTGAACACCAGGCGGCCCGAGACGTCGCGCACCAGCTGGAGAGAAGAAGAAATGGAATCAGTCATTTGAAGTCCTGAGCTCATGCGTTGTCGACGTGGTGCGCGGCGTGGGCGATCTGCGAGGTGGCCAGCGCGATGCGGCCTTCCTCGGCTTCCTCGCCACCCTCTTCGTTGTCCACCTGGCGCGCCTGGGCTTCGTAGAGCCGCCAGTAGTGGCCCTGCCTGGCCATCAGCTCGTCATGCGGGCCGACTTCGACCACCTGGCCGCGGTCCATCACCACCAGGCGGTCGGCCTTACGCAGTGTCGACAGGCGGTGGGCAATCGCGATGGTGGTGCGACCCTGCACCAGGTTGTCTAGCGCGCGCTGGATCTCTTTTTCGGTCTCGGTGTCCACCGAGGACGTGGCCTCGTCGAGGATCAGGATGCGCGGGTCTATCAGCAGCGCGCGCGCGATCGAGATGCGCTGGCGTTCGCCGCCTGACAGGCCCTGGCCGCGTTCGCCAACCAGCGAGTCGTAACCCTGTGGCAGGCGCAGGATGAACTCATGCGCATGGGCGGCGCGCGCGGCGGCCACGATCTCGGCGCGCGTGGCGCCGGGCTTGCCGTAGGCGATGTTCTCGGCAATCGTGCCGAAGAACAGGAAGGGCTCCTGCAGCACCAGGCCGATGTGGCGGCGGTAGTCGGCCACGCCGAAGCGGCGTATGTCCGTGCCGTCCACGCTGATGGCACCGTCGCTCACGTCGTAGAAGCGGCAGATCAGGTTGACCAGCGTGCTTTTGCCCGAGCCGCTGTGGCCCACCAGGCCAATCATCTCGCCGGGCCGTATCTGCAGGTCCAGCCCGCGTATCACCGAGCGGTTGCCATAACGAAAGCCCAGGTTCTTCATGTCGATGCGGCCCTCGAGCTTGCCGATCTTCACCGGGTTGGCGGTTTCCGGCACGTTGGAAACATGGTCCAGGATGTCGAAGATGCGCTTGGCGCCGGCCGCGGCTTTTTGCGTGACCGAGACGATGCGGCTCATGGAATCAAGCCGCCCGTAAAAGCGGCCTATGTAGGCGATAAAGGCCGTCAGCACACCGACGGTGATCTGCTGTTTCGACACCAGCCAGATGCCGAAAGCCCAGACCACCAGCAGGCCCACTTCGGTGAGCAGCGAGACGGTGGGCGTGAACAGCGACCAGGTCTTGTTGAGCTTGTCGTTGACGGCCAGGTTGTGCTGGTTGACCTCGCGAAAGCGCTGGGCCTCGCGCTTTTCCTGGGCAAAGGCCTTCACCACGCGGATACCGGGAATCGTGTCGGCCAGCACATTGGTCACGTCCGACCAGACGCGGTCGATTTTTTCGAAACCGGTGCGCAGCTTGTCGCGCACCACGTGGATCATCCAGCCGATGAAGGGCAGCGGCAGCAGCGTCACCACCGCCAGCCAGGGGTTGATGGAAAACAGGATGACCGCGGTCATCACGATCATCAGCACGTCGGTCGCGAAGTCCAGCGCGTGCAGCGACAAAAACACGCAGATGCGGTCGGTTTCCGAGCCAATGCGCGACATCAGGTCGCCGGTGCGCTTGCCGCCGAAGTAGTCCAGCGACAGCTCCAGCAGGTGGTCGAAGGTGGCGGTGCGCAGGTCGGCGCCTATGCGCTCGGACACCAGCGCCAGCAGGTAGGTGCGCGCCCAGTTCAGCGCCCAGCCCAGCACGGCCGCGCCCAGCAGGCCGCCCAGCAGCGCGCCGACCTTCCAGGGCTCGATCCGCTGGCCGTTCTGGAAGGGAATCAGGATGTCGTCCATCAGCGGGATGGTCAGGTAGGGCGGCACCAGGGTCGCGGCGGTGGAAGCCAATGTCAGTAGAAACCCGGCCAGCAGCTGGTGGCGGTAGGGATGGGCAAAACGCCAGAGGCGCAGCAGCACCCAGGTCGAGGGCGGGGTGTGCAGTTCGCGGGCGCAGGCCGGGCACTCCTCGCTGTCCGGCGGCAGCGGCAGGTCGCATTCGGGGCACAGGGCCGTCTCGTCGGCCGGGGGCGCCTCGGCCAGGCCCTGAGCGGCCTGCTGCTGGGCAAACAGCCGCACCAGGCGCAGCGCCTGCACATTGGCGCCCAGCGTGAAGCGCCAGCCGGCCAGGCGAATGCCTGCCTGGTGCAGCTCCAGCGTGCCCACGCCGGCATGGTCGAAATGGCGCAGCGACAGGCCGGGCAGCCCCTTGCCGGCCGCGTCCACCGTGGGCCAGGTGGTCCATTCCCCGCCAGGGGCGCGGGCCAGCAGGCGGCGGTCGGTCAGGGCCAGCAAGCCCTGGGCGAAACGAAGTTGGCTGTCCAGGTCAACCGTAAGCGTACACAGAACGTTTTCCTGGGTTGCAAGTTGTGAGCGAAGCCCCGCCAAAGCGGGGTCGGTAAGGCTGGAGTCGTCTGCCGGGTGTTTGTGTTGCATTGTGTTGGTGAATTCTTGGCGTCCCGCATCTGGCGCGGCTGGGTTTTCGCAGGTCTTGGTCTTCGCGCGTGGGGAACCCGAACAGGGGATTTTCGCCGAATGCAGCCCAGAACGACAAAATTGACCCTCAATCCCCGAAAATGGCGAAACCGTCTACCGATCCCAGGCGACGGCCCTGTTCGCGATAAGAACAAATACATAACGAGACACACGGGGATCCACCGGAGCCTTCACAGGCCCCACACTGAAATTCATCGGCCGGGACCAGGCCTCGCACCGACGGGTGCGGCGCCTGCCTGCCGACCATGTTGAAACCAATGAGCCCTCAGGACGACATCAAGCTGCTGCGCATCAACTATCTGCGCGGTCCCAACATCTGGACTTACCGGGCCGTGCTTGAGGTCTGGCTGGACCTCGGAACCCTCGAAGACTTCCCCTCCAACGACCTCCCCGGCTTTAACGACCGCCTGGTCGCCCTGTTGCCGGCCCTGCTCGAGCACCACTGCGGCGTGGGCGAGCGCGGCGGCTTCATCCAGCGCCTGCGCGAAGGCACCTGGTCCGGCCACGTGCTGGAGCACGTGGTGATCGAGCTGCTCAACCTGGCCGACATGCCCACCGGCTTCGGCCAGACACGCAGCACCTCGCAGCGCGGCGTCTACCGCATGGTATTCCGCGCGCGCGACGAGCAGGTCGCCCGCACCGCGCTGGCCGAAGGCCACCGCCTGCTGATGGCCGCCATCAACGGCACGCCCTACGGCCCCGCCGACGTGCAGGCCGCCGTCGAGAAAATCCGCGCCAAGGTCGACGACTGCTACCTCGGGCCCAGCACCGCCTCCATCGTGGCCGCCGCCACCGACCGCCGCATTCCCCACATCCGCCTGAACGACGGCAACCTGGTGCAGCTGGGCTACGGCGCCAGCCAGCGCCGCATCTGGACGGCCGAGACCGACCTCACCAGCGCCATCGCCGAAGGCATCGCCCACGATAAAGACCTCACCAAAAGCCTGCTCGCCACCTGCGGCGTGCCGGTGCCCGAAGGCCAGATCGTCGCCACGCCCGAAGAAGCCTGGGAAGCCGCCGAAGACATCGGCCTGCCGGTCGTCGTCAAGCCCTCCGACGGCAACCACGGCCGCGGCGTGGCGCTGGACCTTAAAACGCGCGCCGAAGTCGAGGCCGCCTTCACGGTGGCCGCACGGCACGGCAGCGAAGTCATGGTCGAGCGTTTTGTGCGCGGCCATGAGCACCGCCTGCTGGTGGTCGGCGGCCGCGTGGTCGCCGCCGCGCGCGGTGAAGCCGCCTGGGTGACCGGCGACGGCAACGCCACCGTCGCCCAGTTGGTCGACGCCCAGCTCAACACCGACCCGCGCCGCGGCGTCGGCGAAGACTTCCCGCTGGGCCGCATCAACGCCGCCGAAGACGGCGCCGTCATCCTTGATTTGCAGCGCCAGGGCCTGGCGCCCGACAGCGTGCCCGCCGCCGGCCGCGAAGTGCTGATCCAGCGCAACGGCAACGTCGCCATCGACTGCACCGACGCCGTGCACCCCGAGGTCGACCACGTCGTCTCGCTGGCCGCGCGCGTCGTCGGCCTGGACATCGCCGGCATCGACGTGGTCGCGCAGGACATCTCCCGCCCCCTGCATGAACAAGGCGGCGCCATCGTCGAGGTCAACGCCGGCCCCGGCCTGCTGATGCACCTCAAGCCCGCCGAGGGCGCGCCGCGCCCCGTGGGCCGCGCCATCTGCGACCACCTGTTCCCGCATAACGCCGATGCCGACGCAAGCCCCGACGGCCGCATTCCCATCGTCGGCATCGCCGGCTCCGGCGGCAATTACCGCGTCGCCCGGCTGGTGGCCTGGCTGCTGCACCTGTCGGGCCGGCACACCGGCCTGGCCTGCCAGGCCGGCCTGTTCCTCGACCAGCGCTGCGTGGACGCCTCCGACTGCGCCAACTGGGAAGCCGGCCAGCGCCTCTTGATCAACCGCGCGGTGCAGGCCGCCGTCTTTGAAAACGGCGCCGACACCATCCTGCGCACCGGCCTGCCCTACGACAAATGCCAGGTCGGCGTGGTCACCGATTTAGGCGGCGCGCAAGGCCTTGCCGAGTTCGACATCACCGAAGACGAGCAGATGTTCAAGGTCATGCGCTCACAGGTCGACGTGGTGCTGCCCGGCGGCGCCGCCGTGCTCAATGCCGCCGACCCGCGCATCGCCGAGATGGCCGAGCTCTGCGACGGCGAAGTGATCTTCTACAGCGTCGACCCCAAGGCCCCCGCCCTGGCGGCGCATTGCGCCCAGGGCGGCCGCGCCCTCTTTATCCGGCAAGACCAGGTGGTGCTGGCCACCGGTGCCAGCGAGGCCTTTTTGCCCGGCCTCGGCAAGCTGGGCGCCTGGCGCGAACGCCGCGGCCTCACCGAAGACGCCCTGCTGGCCGCCATAGGCGCGGCCTGGGCGCTCGGCATTTCGCTCAACCTCATAGGCGCCGGCATGGAAGCCTTCGAAACCACCCCTAAAACCGCCGGGAGTGCCGAATAATGGAAGTGTCCCGCATCCGCGCCCTGCGCGGGCCCAACCTCTGGAGCCGCCACACCGCGCTCGAAGCCATCGTCGCCTGCACTGCCGTCGAATGCAACATCGCCGGCCTGCCCGGCTTCGAAGCCCGCGCGCGCGCGCTGTTCCCCGGCATGGGCGCGCTGCGCCAGACCGGCCACGCCGGCGCGCTGTCACTGGCCCATGTGCTCGAAGCCGCCGCGCTCGAGCTGCAGGCCGCCGCCGGCTGCCCCATCACCTTCAGCCACACGGCCGCCACCGTCGAGGCCGGCACCTACCAGGTCGTCGTCGAGTACAGCGAGGAAGCCGTCGGCCGCCTGGCCTTTGAACTGGCGCAGGCCCTGATTCACGCGGCCCTGCGCGACACCGCCTTCGACCTCGACGCCGCCATCGCCCAGTTGCGCGACCTCGACGAGGACGAGCGCCTGGGCCCCAGCACCGGCGCCATCGTCGACGCCGCCGTCGCGCGTGGCATTCCTTATCGCCGCCTCACCAAGGGCAGCATGGTGCAGTTCGGCTGGGGCGCCAAACAGCGGCGCATCCAGGCCGCTGAGGTCGACTCCACCAGCGCCGTCGCCGAATCCATCGCGCAAGACAAGGACCTCACCAAAAAGCTGCTGCGCGCCGCCGGCGTGCCGGTGCCGCTGGGCCGCCCCGTCACCGACCCCGACGACGCCTGGGCCGCGGCCCGGCAGGTCGGCCTGCCCGTGGTCGTCAAGCCGCAGGACGGCAACCAGGGCAAGGGCGTCACCGTCAACATCAGCACGCGCGAGCACCTGGACATCGCCTACAAGACCGCCGCCGAACACGGCGAGGTCATGGTCGAGAAATTTCTGCCCGGCAGCGACTTCCGCCTGCTGGTGGTCGGCAACAAGCTGGTCGCCGCCTCGCGCCGCGAGCCGCCGCAGGTGGTGGGCGACGGCCTGCACACCGTGCGCGAACTGGTCGACATCGTCAACCAGGACCCGCGGCGCGGCGAAGGCCACGCCACCTCGCTCACCAAGATCCGTTTTGACGACATCGCCGTCGCGCGCCTCGAAGTGCAGGAGCTCACGCCCGAATCGATTCCCGCCAAGGGCCGGCGCGTCATCCTGCGCAACAACGCCAACCTCAGCACCGGCGGCACCGCCACCGACGTCACCGACGACGTGCACCCCTCGGTCGCCGCGCGCGCCGTGGCCGCCGCCCAGATGGTCGGCCTGCACATCTGCGGCGTCGACGTGGTCTGCGAAAGCATGCTGCGCCCGCTCGAGTCGCAAAACGGCGGCGTCGTCGAAGTCAACGCCGCGCCCGGCCTGCGCATGCACCTGTCGCCTTCTTACGGCAAGGGCCGCGCCGTCGGCGCCGCCATGATCGACGAGCTCTTCCCCGCCGGCGACAACGGCCGCGTGCCCGTCATCGCCGTCACCGGCACCAACGGCAAGACCACCACCACCCGCCTGATCGCCCACCTGATGGCCGCAGAAGGCCTGCGCACCGGCATGACGAACACCGACGGCGTCTACATCAACGGCCGGCAGACCGACAGCGGCGACTGCAGCGGCCCCAAGAGCGCGCGCAACGTGCTCATGCACCCCGACGTCGACGCGGCGGTGTTTGAGATCGCCCGCGGCGGCGTGCTGCGCGAAGGCCTGGGCTTCGACCGCTGCGAAGTCGCCGTCGTCACCAACATCGGCAGCGGCGACCACCTCGGCCTGAACTACATCACCACCGTCGAAGACCTGGCCGTGCTCAAGCGCGTCATCGTGCAGAACGTGTCCAACACCGGCTATGCCGTGCTCAATGCCGCCGACCCCATCGTCGCCGACATGGCCGCCACCTGCCCCGGCAAGATCATCTTCTTCGCCGCCGACCGCCACCACCCGCTCATGGCCACGCACCGCGCCCAGGGCAAACGCACCGTCTACGTCGACGGCCCCATGCTGGTGGCGGCCGAAGGCGCCTGGGTCGAGCGCATCCCGCTGCAGGGCGTGCCCGTCACGCGCGGCGGCAGCATCAGCTTCCAGGTCGAGAACGTCATGGCCGCCGTCGCCGCCGCCTGGGGTGCGGGCCTGAACTGGGACACCATCAGGCGCGGCCTCGCCAGCTTCGTCAACGACGCCCACAACGCGCCCGGCCGCTTCAACGTCATGGACTACAAGGGCGCCACCGTCATCGCCGACTACGGCCACAACCCCGACGCCATGCGCGCCCTGGTGGCAGCCGTCGACGCCATGCCCGCCACGCCCGGCCAGCGCCGCAGCGTCGTCATCAGCGGCGCCGGCGACCGCCGCGATAGCGACATCCGAGACCAGACCATCATCCTCGGCGGCGCGTTTGACGACGTCATCCTCTACCAGGACGCCGCCCAGCGCGGCCGGGCTGACGGTGAGGTCATGGGCCTGCTGCGGCAGGGGCTGGAGGGCGAGCACAAAGCCCTTCGCACCCAACGCATCGATGAGATACGCGGTGAGTTTTTGGCGATTGATACTGCGCTTGAGCGGTTGTCGCCGGGGGATCTTTGCCTGGTGCTGGTGGACCAGGTGCAGGAGGCGCTTGAGCAAAGAAAAGGCGACCCGCAGTCTGGGTCCCTGCGCTTCGCTACGGGCAACCTGCGGTGCTCGACTACGGCGGGGTCTCGCGCAAACTCGCTTCGCTCAGACAAGCGCGATCCCTGATCCGCCTACGTCTGCGCTCCTCGGCCCAGCCAGGACGGGGCAATCGGGAGCGGGTTCGGGAACCGGAGTAGACGGTGATTACAGCTCGGCGGTGCGCTCAATGGATGACCCGGGTTTTCTTCGCCGAGGCGGGGGACCAAACTCCGCGTCCGTAGCGCTGTACATGGGGCCGGCAGGCGCCCTGTGCGGCGACGGCCGCGGTGTGTTCACGACGATGGTGCCGACAAGGAGGTCGGCTACGGACTGCCGCCAGGGCGTATGCACGACGAGTGCAAGCTCCATCACGAAAGGCAGCATCAGAAACCATGGTTGTCCGGACGCGGCGCCGAGAAAAAAGGCAAGAACGATGGCAAGCACACGCACGAGCGGCCTCACCAACGCTTGCATATGTGTGACTTCGCCGTTGCCCCGTATGGATACGACAGAAATGCCGGCGACAGTGCGGCCGAAGCTCAGGTGCGGCGCGAACAAACCCGCGGAGTTGTACGCGACATAAGCGACGGGGATGACCGCTGCGATCCACTCCGATGAAAAACCCAGCATCTCGCCAAAGGCAAAGAGAATCAGCAGTGCCACGAACAGCGCCATGGCATCGAGCACCGACGCGAGCAGGCGGCGGTCCCAGGAGGCGAGGTTTGGTTTGGCGGCCGGCATGTGTGAAACCTGAGGTGGGCTCAAGAAAATTGCGGCAGCCGGCGAAGCTGGACGGAAAAAGCCAGCTTGTAGCAAGAGATACGGCGCCTGCACCCAAGAAAAGCGGCGGCCTTACTTTCACCTGACCTACCCGACAAATTGAGGTCAAGCCTCATTGAGCGATTTCATAAGTTTGTCCATATCCGTGAAGTCAATGGATTGCCAGACACTCTCCTCAACGCGACGCCGGGGCGGAAATGCGCGCAATGTCCAGCTAATGAAGCCCACAACAAGCCGTGTTCGCTTGCCGTTCAGCAGTACGTCCGCCTGATAAAAAATACCGCCGAGCTTGACTTCATAGCGCCCGCAATAGTGGAGCACTTGGCCGGAAGCTGCATGCAGACGTTGACCCTCTATGGTTTTGAAAGACATGTAGTGAGATCTCTCGCGTCGCCCGGGCTCATGCCTTGAATTCTCGAACCACCTCAATCAACCCCACGATGTTGTCATTGAGCGCCTCGAGTTCCTCTGCGGGAACCCACCATTCCGTATGGTGCGCACCGCCCACTTTCTCGATCTTGTAGCGCGCCATGAATTCGCTGCGCACCTCGAACTTTGTCACGCAACCGTAGCCGCTGGCGGGGACATTCCAATCCCTGGCGATCTCGACCGCGTACTGCTCGTTTGTCACGGGATAGAAGATGGGCTGTTCCGGCAACCGCGGCGGCCACTTCCTGTAGCCGCTCTGCTTCACCAGCTCAAGTTCCTCAGGGCCGGTCGGGCGATACAGGGTGGTCGTTTCGTTCATCGGAAAGATTGTGCCAGCCCTTGGGCCGGGTCTTGCTCCGGCGGCGCGCTCTCCTCCGAGACCTGCTGGCCGGGGTCGCCCGGCGGCGAGGCACTTTTCTTTGCTTCGCCAAAGAAAAGTACCCAAAAGAAAGGCGACCCGCAGTCTGGGTCCCTACGCTTCGCTTCGGGCAACCTGCGGTGCTCGAGCCAAGCGGGGTCTCGCTAAACTCGCTTCGCTCAAACAACGCGATCCCTGATCCGCTTGTCTCTGCGCTCCTCGGCCCAGCCAGGACGGGG
>NZ_JBFUBU010000083.1:0-10348 GCF_056405595.1 Polaromonas sp. P1_G1 | reverse complement strand
GTGTAGGTCTGCACCGCGCCGGTGTAATTGAAAGTCGTCTGCGCCATCACCCCGGGCGCGGCCAGCAGCAGCAAGGCGGCGCCCCATGCGGCCCGCAGCAGGCCGCGTGAAGGCGCCGGCTTGCGGGGCAGACCGGGGCGGGAAACAGGGCGTTGAAGAAGCATCATGATTGGGGGGCCGCCGTGCGGGAAGGAGAAAGCGCGGCGCCGGAAGGCTCGCCGAACACGTTCTCGTCAAACTTGAAGCGTACACGCAGATAGAGGCCGCGCTGGGTATAGGCCTCGCCCACCATGTCCGCGGCCTTGAAACCCTTGAAGTTATAGCCCACTGACACCCACATGTTTTTCCAGGCGAGGTAGCCGACTTCCACGCCCGCGGCGGTTTCGGCGGCGCCGTTGCCCCACATGCGGTAGGCCTGCAGGCTGACGTCCCAGTTCTGGGTCAGGTCCCAGGTGGAACGGCCGCCTATCAGCTGCGTGAAGGAGCGGCTGCTGATGCCGTTGGAGCGGTCCCGGCCCCACTTGGCGGCGTAGCGGCCGCTCATGGCCCAGTTGCGGTTGGGCTGCACGTTGAGGTGGGTGGACAGGATCAGGCCGGATTCGTCGCGGCTCAATCCGGGGCCCAGGGTGTTGTCCGAATCCTTTTTGTACTCGACGCGGCCCAGCGCGTTCCACGTGTCGGTTGCGACCGGGCGGTAGGCCACACCGGACTGCGCCGTGATGAGCTCGCGCTTGCCGCCGCCCGCGCCGAGGTTGGTCTGCTCGCTGTAGAGGCCGCGGTTGAGCAGCGTCCAGCTGTCGTCCAGCTTGTTGGCCAGCGCGCCGGTGAGCAGCCAGCTGCTCGAATTGGTCGAGGTCTGCCACTGGACCTGGCCCGAGGCCTTCCAGGTGGCCGCGGCGGTGTAGTCGGCGCCCAGCGTCACGGCGCTGGAGTCGTCGACGACCACACCCGAAATCGGCTTGATGCGCTGGACGCTGGCCGTCAGGCCCACGCCGTTGTCCAGGCGCCAGAGCCGGCGCAGGCCCAGGGCGGCTTCGCTGGTGCGGCCGTTGATGCTGTCGCCCATGCGGTATTCATTGAACAGCTGCGTGCTGTCGGTCAGCTCGGTGTTGATGCCGGCGACGGTGGTGTACTGCGAGGTCGAGGCGTTGAGCGTGTAGATGCTCTTGAGGCTGTTGATGAAGTCGTGGCGCGCATACAGGCGCGTCGTCGAATTGATGGCGTAGTTGCCGCCCACGCCGACTTCACGGCCGCCGCTGCCGTCGATGGCGTACTCGGCCAGGCCGTAAACGTCGGCCTGCGGTACGTCGGGCACGGGCACCGTCACCTTGACGCGCGCGGTGGTGGTGCCGACTTCCTCCGAAGAGCCCGCCGCCATCGCCGCGGCCGAGGGAACGATGGGCACGGTGGAACCCGGCAAGGCCGGGCCGGACAGCGCGGCGGCGGTATTGGCGGCGCTGTAGCGCACGCCGACTTCCACCTTGATGTTGCCGGCCATGCTGTGCTCCAGCTTGAGCTCGGCGCCGGTCTGCGACGCGCCGGTCACGCTGTTGGCGGTGCGCAGCGCTTCGCCGACCACGCGGTTCTTTTCGTCCACCGCGTAACCGAGCTTGGCGCCGTACTCGGACTGGCCGGCCGACTGCACGCTGTTGGGGTTGAAGAAGCCGGCGCTGGTCTTGGCGCCCCAGACGCGCGCCTGCAGCGCCTGGTCTTCATGGCGGATCTCGACGCGCTGGCCCGAACCCTTGCCCTGCAGGTCGGTGCTGCTGCGCGCGATTTCGCCGGTGGCCACCGTCTTCTCGCCGAGTTTGGCCGTTACATTCAGGCCGTCCAGGTTCTGGCGGTTGGCCGGGTCGGTGTCGCGCATCGTCGAGGCGCCCAGCGTCACGGCCGGCGTGACCTCCAGGCGGGCCTCGGCGCCGGCGACGGTGTGTTTCACGCCGCCCGTGTCGACCGAGTAGCTCACGCGCACAAAGATGGGGTTGAGGTCGGTGTCCACGCTGGGCACCGGCGACTTCAGCAGCAGCCGGCCGCTCATGGGTTCGATCTCGTAGTCGGTGAACTGCGTGAGCGGCGTGTCGTTGACGATGACCGAGGCCTGGCTGCGGTTGCGCGTGAGGATGTTGACCTGCTGGCTGTTGACCACGCCGTTGATGTTGAGCAGGAAGGGGCCGGAGGTGCCGTTGGCGCGGAATTCCTGCACCAGCTGCGTGGTCGCGGTGCGGCTGGCGAAGCCCTCCACGGTGACTGCGCCTTCCTGGTAGCGGCCCTTCACGCCGTTGAGCGCCCGCGAATACTGCGTGAGCTGGCGCGCCGCGTTGTCGCTTTGCGTCGAGTAGTCGCCCAGCAGCGCGTAGTTGCTGCCGTTTTGCAGCATCACGTAAAGCTTGCCGGTGGACTGCGCGTCAAAGCCGCGCGCCGATGAATCGCCGTACACCGGGTAGAACTGGCCGGGCTGGATGTCGCGGAACAGTGCCGTGTCCGAAGGCTTGTCGGAGTCGTAGGCCAGCGTCAGGAGCGAGGAACCGAGGACCTTGCCTTTAAGGAACAGCGCGGTGCGCGCGGCGGCTTCGCCCTTGCCGCCGGAAAAACTGCGCGAGGTGCTCTGGATCTGGCGCTCGAACACATCGCCGCTTTGGGCGGGCTGCAGCGCCGAGGGGTTGAGTTTGCGCAGGTTGATCGTGCCTTCGACGATACCGGCGGCGATCATGGGCCGCAGGTTGGGGATGAACTCGATGGTGGAGGTCGACTTGACGGTGCCGCTGGTGATGGTGAGCTCGGCCTTGCCGGGCTGGGCCGGCGGCAGCAGCAGGAAGCGGCCTTCGCCGCCCTCGACAAACACCTGGGTGCCGGGCTGGCGCGCATCGAGGTCGGGGGTCTGCCACTGGCCCTGGCTGGCCTGCAGGCTGACCTGGGTGCGCGCGGCCACGGGCAGGCCCTGCGCGTCGCGCAGCGCGATGGTGACGGGCACGGCGGTCGCGCCGTCGGCGACCAGCTGCGCGGGCGCGCCGATGTCGATCTTGGCCAGCGCGCCGGGCACGCGCAGCGTGATCTGCGCGGTGCCGCGGGCATTGCCGAAACCGTCGAGGGCGCGCACGGCCAGCGTGTTGCGGCCGGGTTTCAGGTCCACGCCGATGTATTCCCAGGCCAGGACCTTGTTCTTCTCAAGGCTGCTTTTCTTGCCGACCTGCGTCGCGGGCACGGGCTGGCCATTGACGGTCAGTTCAAAGCGGGCGCCCAGCGGTCCCTTCACGCGGACCCGGGTCTGCGCGACCGGCAGCAGCTGCTCGTCAACCAGGCCCACAAAGGCGGTCGCCGCGTCCAGTTCCGGCAACAGGTCTTCCAGCGGTTGCAGCACCTGTTCGGCCGCGGCCGGCTCGGCGCCGGCGGGCTGTGCCGGCTCCACGCTGGCGGGCGTGTAGATGGGCTTGGGCAGGCGGGCATTGGGCGCGGCGGGGCCGCCGGTGTCACCCACGGCGCCCAGGTTGCCTTGCAAAGGAGCCGGCGCCACGGCATTGCTGCCGGCGTTGTTTTGCTGCGCGCCCGGCAGGCCCATGGCGCCGGCGGCGGGCAGCGTGCGGCTGTCCGCCGCGACGGCGCCGCGGTTGGCCTGCAGCAGCGTGCTGGCGGCCTGGGTGATTTCCGACGGGTTTCCCAGCGCCTTGCGGCGCGCGGCGATCTGGTCGCGAATGCCGGGCGTGCATTCGGCGATGGCGAAGTCGGCCTTGTGCAGCTCGCCGTTGATGAGGTCGACGAAACGGCTGCCGGCGTCGAAGGCGTTGCGGTTGTTCAGCACGGCCAGCGTGGCACCCGCGGGCAGCGTGATGTTGTCGACCTTGGCCACATGGGTGCGCGGCTCCAGGCCGTAGAAGCTGTACTTGCCTTCCTCGTCCGTCACGGCGTACGTGCCGTCTTCCAGGTAGATGCGCACGCCCGGAATGCCCGGCTCGCCCGCGTCCTGCACGCCGTCCCTGCTGCAGTCGGCGAACACCTTGCCGAACACATAGGCCTTGTTGGAAAACACGCCGCCCACCACCTGCACACGCACGCTGGAGCTGTTGGAGCGCACCGCGCCGCTGGCGGCCTGGGCCGTGTTGATGCCGTTGCCGCTCTGGCTGCCCGCGCCCACGCGCACGCGGTAGGTCAACACGGGCTGCGCGCCGGCGGCGAGGTTGCCGACGGCGAATTGCAGGCTGGGGCCGGCGCCGCCGGCGGGGTCGGCCAGCACCGCGCCGTTGAGGCGCGCGGTGCCGCGCACGTAGGCGAAGCCGGCCGGCAGGCTGTCGCTGACCACGGTGGCGGGCAGCGCTGCGGCGGAAACGTTGTTGAGCTTGATCGAATAATCGACAAAGTCGCCGATCTCGGCGGTCTTCTTGTTGGCGGTTTTCTGGATGAAGAGGCCGCCCGTGGTGGCGCCGGGGTCAAGGGGAACGTCGAAATGCACCGGCGCGAGCGCCACCAGAAAATTGCCGCCATAAGAACCCGGCGTGTCGATCACCCGGCCGGCCGGCTGCAACGCCGCAGGCACGCGCGAAGGAAAAGAAAAGCCGGCCGGCGGGGTAACCACCAGTCGATAGCGACTGTTGAGCACCAGCGGAAATTCATAAAAACCGTCGGCCGCCGTCACGACGACGCTGGGCGCCGGCGTGACGCCGTCCATCAGGAACACCACGGCCGGGCCGCCGGGGTTGCCGCCGTTGCCCGCACCGAGGACGTCAATCAGCTGCACCGTGGCGCCGGCGACGGGCTGGTTGGTGGCCGAGTTGTAGATGGTGCCCGAAGGGTCGACCAGCAGCGTGGTGCTGACCGACACCGAGATGCCGCCGCAAGCCGTGATGGTGGCGACCACGGTGTCGTTGCGCAGCACCTCGAGGATGCCGTCGCCGGAGGCCACGATGTGCGAGGCGGCGTTGGCGGTGGGAACGCTGGGCAGGATGCGGAACACGCCGGTGTTGGGCCCGGTTTCCACGGCCGTGAAAGTTTCCGAGTCGCCGGTGAGCTGGCTCACGATGGTGATGGCCACTGTGCCTATCGTGCTTGGGTCGGCATTGCAGATGGACGCGTCAGCCTGCACATACAGTGCGTTGCCTGGAATGCTCTGGGCGGCGTGCGCCGTATAGCTGTTGTTGGTATAGAACTGGAGGCTCGCCGTGTGCGCGGGCAGCGGTAGCACCACGGTGTTGCTGGCGGTGGTCAGCGGTGCGGCGGCATCGGTCCAATCGGCGTAGGCCGCGCCCGTCACGTTGTTGGCGGCATTCGAATTGACCATGACGCTGAACTGCCCCAGGAACAGGCCGCCCTGCGGCAAAGTTGCGATGGCCCAGGCCACCGCATCCACCACGGCGCCGCCCGGCACAGTGGTGACATAGCTGCCGGTGGCGGCGCCCTGCAAGTGGTACAGCGTCTGCGCGCCGGGATTGGTGGCGGGCTGGACTGAAGCGAATACCGTGTTCACCGGCACCGGTGCGCGCAGGATGAACAGCGCGGCGGGCGCGCCGTTGACCGTCACGTTGGCGGGGCTGGCCGCCATGTTGCCGTTGTTGATGGCCCTGGCGGTGAAGTTGAGCGCCACGCTCTGGGTCGCGGTGGCCGTCGAAGCGGCGTAGCTGACCTGCACGGCCGCGCCGTTGGTCAGGTTGAGGGTGTCTGTGTTGGTGGCCGTGGCGTTTTGCAGCTGGCTGACCGCGCGCAGGCTGAGCTGCGCGGTCTGGCCGGGCACCGCGCCGGGCGGAATCTGGCCGGTGATCAGGAGGCCCGCGGTGGCACCCACGGCCACCGGGACCACGCCGCCGGCGGGAACCACCGGCTCGCCGGCATCGACCAGGCCGTTGCCGTTGACGTCCAGCACCACCTTCAGGTTCAGCGGCGTGAAGGCGCTGCCGCCGGCCACGCTGGCGGTCACCAGGTAGTTGGTGGCGGTGTTGCCGGTATTGGCCAGGTTGTGGCTGATGGTGAAGGAGGAACCGACACCGATCAAGAGGTTCTGGCTGGCGGTCAGCGTCAGCGCTTCAAGCGCCGCCACCGTGGTGTTCACGGTGTTGGAATTGATACGCACCGGCAAGCCCGTCGCCGTGTCCACGAAGGTCGCGCTCGCGGTATTGCTGATCACCGTCCCCACCGGGGTCGGCGCTGCCTGTGCGGCTGCCCAGAAGAGCAGCAACATGCAGGAGATCAGCAGTTTGCGCAGCGGGCGAAAAAGCATGTGGGTTGGATGGATGGTTGGGTTGCGGCAGGGCGTCGCTTTCCAAAGGGCACGCTGTCGTGCCCTTGGAAAAGCGGGGAAGCTTTCGCTTCCCGCGCAAGAGGTCAGTCCCGGGTCAGGGGTTGATACGGACGCCGAAGGTCACGATGGCCGACTGACCGGGGGTCAGGGTGCCGATCGTCGCGGTGACGGTGCCGGCTGCGGCCGCGGCTGGGCCGGTCACCGTACCCACCGTGCTGGCAGCGGCGCTGCTCAGCGTGGTGTAGCTCGGTGTCGCGTCGGACACGACGACGGAGGTCGCATTCGCGGATCCCACGTTGGTCACCGTGATCTGGTACAGCACGCACTGGTTGGGACGGGCGCTCAGAGTCGCCGCCGCGTAGACCGTGCCGCCATTGGGGCCGGCGCAGGCCGTATCCAGGGATTGCGCCTTGGACAGGGTCAGGTTGCCGGCGATCACAGTGGTGCTGTCAACAGCGGTGGCCACGGCGGGAACCGTCGTCGCGTAGCTGCCGTTGCTGGTGGTGACCGTGATGGTCGTGGCATCCACCGCGCCGGGGGTTGCGCCGCTCGGTGCGATCACCTTGTTGAACACGGTGATGGAAGCGCCGGGCGCCAGGCCCGCGGGCAGGACACCCGCTGCATGCAGGGTGCTGCTGATCTGCGGGTCGGTCGCGTCGAGCACGCCGTTGGCGTTGGCATCGTAGTACAGCGCGGACGTCCAGCCGGCCGGAGCCTGGTTGTCGGAGGCGGACAGGGTCAGCGTGCTGACCGTGCCGTTGCCTTCCAGCACGTTGCCGGTGTTGGTCAGGGTGTGGCTGTAGACGTAGGAGCCACCGGGATAGGTCTGRCCGGCGCCGTTGGGCGTCAGGGTGACCGAGCGCACGGCGTTCACGACCACCGCGTCATGCAGCGTATCCGAAGCATTCGACGTGGGCGACAGCGTGCGGAAGTACAGCTGCGTGGTGCCCGCTGCAAAGCCGGCAGGCACACCGACCACCGCGCAGACGACGACGTTGCCGCCGGCGGCCACGGAGCCGGTGTTGGTGATGGTCGCGCCGGTGGTCGAGCAGTTGCCCACGCCGCCGTCGGCACGGAAGCTGACCGTCCAGCCGGCCGGCAGCGTCACGCTGGCGAAGGTGTTGACCGTGCTGGCGCCCAGGTTGTAGCTGTCCGGCGAAGGGCCGGTGTTGTTGGCCACGATGGTGAAGACCGTCGAGGCGCCGGGATTCAGCGTGTTGGTGACCTGCGCTGCGCCTTCACCGTTGGCGAACACGCCCACGCCGGGAACACCCACCGCGGTCGGCAGGTTGTTGGTCGCGTCAACCGCGGAGTTGGCCACTGCCGTCAGCTGGTCGGGAGTGCTGGCCGTCTTGGTCGGGTCGAACACCGACGTTGCCGTCTTGGTGATGATGAACGGCGCGCCGGTGTTGGTCGCGTTCGGCGGCAGCGTGGCCTTGAGGATCACGTTGTAGGTCGCGCCTGCGGCCAGGGGGCCGGTGTCGACCGTGCCGTCGCTGTTGGTATCGACCAGCGGCGTGACGCCGTCGGTCTTGTACAGCTGGAAGGTCGTGCCGGCCGGGAAGTTGCCTGCGCTCAGCGTGATGTTGAAGGTGTCCGAGCCGTTGCCGGTGTTGGTCACGGTGTTGGTGAAGCTCACCGTCGAGCCGGGTGCGGCCGGGCCGGGCACCGTGGTGCCGGTCAGCGTCACGGCTGCGGTCTGCAGCACCGTGAAGGGCACGGTGTTCGAGCCACCCGTCACCGTTGCGGCGSCATTGTTATAGGACGTCGTGGCGGTGTTGTTCAGCACACCGGGCGCGGTGCCCGCAGCCACGGTCACGCCGAAGCTGATGGTGCCCGACTGGCCGGCCGTCACCTGGTTGAGCGTGACCAGCAGGGTCTTGGTGCCCAGGGTGTAGCCCGAAGTCAGGGTGTTGGGTGCGGAGCCGCTGGCGCCGCCGCTGTCGCTCAGCGCCGTGGCGCCGGTGACGCTCCAGCGTGCGGAGCCCGCGGTGTAGTTCAGGCCTGTCGGCAGAACGTCGGTGATCGCCACGGCGGTGGCCGTGCTGTTACCGGTATTCGTGTAGGTCAGGGTGTAGGTGATGGCCGTGCCGGCGGAGCCGCTGGACACGCTGGCCGACTTGGTCAGCGTCACGACGGCGTTGGTCGTGGCGGTGGTTATGTCGAGGTTGGACTGGGTTTTGGTCGGGTCGAACACGCTGGTGCCGGTCGCCGTGAGGTTGTTGGTCTGTCCCGCCGTGGCCGTGCCCGGGAGCGTGGCAACCACGATGTACTTGAACTGGCCGCCCGCGGCGACTGCGCCGGTCGAAGTGATGGCGGGGCCCGTGGGCGAACCGCTGCCGTTGTCGGCGAAGATCTGCACGCTGGCCATCGTGAAGCCTGGACCAGAGTTGCTGGTGATCAGGTTGAAGGTGTCCGTGCCGTTACCCGTGTTGGTCAGGGTATGCGGGTAGTACACCACGCTGCCCGGCGTCGCGTTCTGCGCGCCGTTGGCGGCCAGCGTCAAGCTGGCGATCTGCTGCACCGTGGTCTGCACCACGTTCGACGTCACCGTGCGCGTGATGCCGGATGCATCCGAGTACGTGGCCGAAGCCTGGTTGCTGATCGACGTGCCGGCGGGCGGCGGTGCGGCGTGTGCCGCCATACCGGCCATCGCGAGCGCGAAGGCAACGAACAAACCCACAATCCAGTGGGTGAAGAAGTGCGGCAGCCCTAAGGGCCGCGGACTCGGGGGGTTGGCATACATGGCGTATTACTCCTGGCTACAAGACAACGGTGAATCGACAGACAACTAACAAGAACTGGGAATCAGGGTTTGGCCGCCGACACGACGGCCGGCGAATCGATGCTCACGCGCAGGCTGACCACCGAGGTGGCGCCGGCGGGCAGGCTGCCGATTTCCCAGCGCAGGGCGCGGTAGTCGGCCAGAGGCACGGGCTCTTTGCGCGTGCTGCCGTCAGCCTGCTTGACCGTGCGGGTCAGCGGCATGGGCGCGAAAGTGCTGCCGTCCGTCGAGGCCTGGGCTTGGGCAGGCTGGTCGCTGGCKGCGATGAAGGTGGTACCCGGTGGCACCGGCACGGTGGCCAGCAGCTTGGCTGCGGCGGCGCTGCCGGTATTGCGGTAGGTCGCGCTGTATTGCAGGACGTCGCCCGGCTTGCCGTCGCCGGCAGGCTTGAGCACCGGCTTGCCAGCCACCATCTCGACGCGTTGCGCCAGCAGCTGGGACGTCACAGGCGCGGCTTGCGCCAAAACCACCTGCCCGAGGGCGAGACCAGCGGCAAAAATACAAAATTTGAAAATTGATTTCATGGTTTCACATCCTTTTCGTTACAAATCGGCGGGTAACAGCGCCATTGATTGACAGTGCGCAGAAGGCGCGGTCTGTATGCGTTTACAGCTCTTATGGCGTAACTTTATGTTACTGAGCACTGTTTCCTGGCTCGATTAATTCACGTTTCGCCCAAAAACGAGAAGAGAACCAGGATTTCTGTGAGAAAACACCCAGATTCGGGGCATATCTGAGCCTCACCTGTGACTTATTGTAAT
This sequence comes from Polaromonas sp. P1_G1, assembly GCF_056405595.1. Classification (NCBI taxonomy): domain Bacteria; kingdom Pseudomonadati; phylum Pseudomonadota; class Betaproteobacteria; order Burkholderiales; family Comamonadaceae; genus Polaromonas; species Polaromonas sp. P1_G1. The sequence continues at coordinate 579 of NZ_JBFUBU010000083.1, read as the reverse complement.
TTTTCATCGGCCTAACTTACAAGTAGTCACAAGTAGTAAGGCTTCTGTTTTGGGTAAAAAGTCACATAAAACGAAGGTGCGAGGGGATTTGGGCTTTGGGGCCGGGGGGTGAGTTGTTACAAGCGCGGTTGATTGCGCCGGCTTTAGTGCTTTTTGCTGAATCCGGCTGGCCGGGAGTGGCCCGGCGGCCAGTAACTTTCTTTTGCTTCGCCAAAAGAAAGTCACCAAAGAAAAGGCGACCCTGGTTGCTGCGTCCCTTCGCTTCGCTACGGGCAACCTGCGGTGCTCGGTCCAGACGGGGTCTCGCTAAACTCGCCTTCGGCTCAAACAACGCGATCCCTGATCCGTCTGGACCTCCGCTCCTCGGCGCATCCACAAGGGGTGGGGARTGAATACCAATACCTAAGAAACAAGGACTCGCCACGGCGAGTCCTTGTTTGYATTTGTCTTCTTTRTCTTTYKGTRTTTGGTTCCCGCTCCCGATTGCCCCGTCCTGGCTGGGCCGAGGAGCGCAGAGACAAGCGGATCAGGGCCGGCGTTGTCTGAGCGAAGCGAGTTTAGCCGGACCCCGCTTGGCTC
>NZ_JBFUBU010000082.1:0-10726 GCF_056405595.1 Polaromonas sp. P1_G1 | reverse complement strand
GATTTGCGGTTCGCCCAGCACCATGGAGTCGAGGCCGCTGGCCACGCGAAAGGCGTGGCGGGCGACCTGGTCGCCCTGCAGCGTGTAGGCATGCGATCGCAGCAGGGCCGGCGAGACACCGCCGTTGTGCGCCAGCCACTCCAGCGTGTGGTCCAGGTCGGTGTTGTCGCCGGCGCAGTAGATTTCGGTGCGGTTGCAGGTGGAGAGCAGGGTCGCCTCAGGCTGGCGTGCCAGCGAGGCGCGCAGGCCGCGCAAGGTGGGCTCGACCTGGTCCAGGGCGTAGGCAAAGCGCCCGCGCAAATCGAGCGGTGCGGTGTTATGGTTTAGCCCAAGGGCCCAGACTGACATCCTCCGATTATAAAATTGAAGCGGCCGCCCCGGCTGGAAGCCCTGACAATCGCCTTGATAGCCCTTTTTTCGGGTTTTTGGGGATGCTTCCCGGCGATTCTTCAACCGTCCCCCAAGCGCATGACCTTTTACCTGCTGGCCAACCACCTGTTCAACCTTGTCCTGCCGGCCGCCGCGGTCGCCGTGCTGCTGGTGCTGTCCAGCCGTATTTTTGGCGGAGTTTTCAGGTCTAAAAACCCCGTCGCCGCCACTTGGTGGGCGCAGGCGGCGATTGTTTTTGCCGTGAATGTGCTGGTGCTGGTCGCCGGCCTGGTGTTTTTCGGCCATGACGGGAAGATGCTGACCTATGCCGCGATGGTGGCTGCTGCTGCAACCTGCCAATGGGTGCTTCTGGGTGCCTGGAGAAACTGAAAAGCCTAGTCAGGCTTGAAGACGTTCACCGCGTCCGTGATGATGCCGTCGGTACCCAGCGCCAGCAGCCTCTGCACATTGGCCTCGTCGTTCACCGTGTAGCTCAGCAGCCTGAAACCGGCTTTCTTGGCTTGCGCCACCGTGTCGGCGTTCCACAGTTTGTGGTTGCAGACGATCGCCACACAGCCCAGCCCGGTCGCGATTTCCAGCCAGCTGGCGGGGAGTTCGTCGAGCAGCAGGCCGCGCGGCAATTGGGGCTGGGCGGCGCGGGCCGCCTCCAGCGACAGCGGCTGGAAGGACGTCAGCAGCGGGGGAATCGCCGTGCCCTGCCAGAGCCGGGCCGCCTCGTTGGCCACAACGGTGCCTGTGCGGCTCTCTACACCCGGTGTGGGCTTGATCTCAATGTTCAGGAAATAGCCCTTGTCCAGGCAAAAGCGGGCGATGCGCTCAAAGCTGGCCAGGCCTTCGGCGGCAAAGGCGGGCGAATGCCATCCGCCCGCGTCCAGCTTGGCCAGCGCCTCCCAGCTCAGCTCGCCGGCGACGCCTTTGCCGTTGCTGGTGCGCTCCAGCGTGGCATCGTGCAGCAAAAACGGGATGCCGTCGGCGCTGAGCTTCACGTCGCACTCAAACATGCGGTAGCCATGGCTGGCGCCCAGCATGAAAGAGGCCAGGGTGTTTTCAGGCGCCAGCTTGCCGGCGCCGCGGTGCGCCACCCAGCGGGGATAGGGCCAGTTGGCGGCCGTCACGGGATTCGTCATGGCGCAATTACAGCCGTTTGCCCGTCTCGGCGTCAAACCAGTGCAGGCGGTCCGCGCGCGGCGTGACGTGGATGGTCGCGCCGATCTCTGGCGCTATTGACAGGCTTTCATCGGTGCGCACGATGATGGCTTCGCTGCCCATGCGGCAGTACAGCAGGCGCTCGGCGCCCAGCATTTCAATCGTGTCGACCTGCACCGCCCAGCCGGTGGTGCCGACCTGCAGGTGCTCGGGCCGTATGCCCAGGATGGCGCCCGGCTTGCCGCCGAAGTCGGCGTTGGGAGCCTGCTTGAGCAGGTTCATGGGCGGCGAGCCCATGAAACTGGCCACAAAAGTGGTGGCGGGGCGGTTGTAGACCTCTTCAGGCGTGCCGAACTGTTCCATGCGGCCCGCGTTCATCACCATCATGCGCTGCGCCAGCGTCATGGCCTCGACCTGGTCGTGGGTGACGAAGAGCGAGGTGATGCCGAGTTCGCGGTGCAGTTTCTGGATTTCCAGGCGCGTCTGCACGCGCAGCTTGGCGTCCAGGTTGGACAACGGTTCGTCGAACAAAAACACCTGCGGCTGGCGCACGATGGCACGGCCCATGGCCACGCGCTGGCGCTGGCCGCCAGAGAGGGCGCGGGGCTTGCGGTCCAGCAGGTGGCCGAGTTCGAGGATCTTCGCGGCCTTGTCGACGCGCGTCTTGATCTCGTCCTTGGGCACCTTGGCGATCTTCAGGCCGTAGGCCATGTTGTCGAACACGCTCATGTGCGGGTAGAGCGCGTAGTTCTGGAACACCATGGCGATGTCGCGCTCCGAGGGTTCCAGTTCGTTGACGACCTTGCCGCCGATGGAGATTTGCCCGTCGCTGACTTCCTCGAGGCCGGCCACCATGCGCAGCAGGGTGGACTTGCCGCAGCCCGAGGGCCCGACGATGACGATGAACTCGTGGTCGTTGATTTCGGCGTTGACGCCGTGCAGCACCTGCAGCGCGTCCTTGCCGGTACCGTAGCGCTTGATGATGTTGTTGAATGAAAGGGATGCCATAGTTGTGTTCCGTCTTGTCTTTGCTTGCTTGTTTCTTTTATTTCTCGGTGTCGACCAGGCCCTTGACGAACCATTTCTGCATCAGCACTACCACCAGGGCGGGCGGCAGCATCGCCAGGATGGCTGTCGCCATGACCACGTTCCATTCGTTCTGGCCGTCGCCGCCGGCGATCATGCGCTTGATGCCCACGACGACCGGGTACATGTCTTCGCTGGTCGTGGCCAGCAGCGGCCAGAGGTATTGGTTCCAGCCGTAGATGAACTGGATCACGAAGAGCGCCGCGATCGAGGTCTTGGACAGCGGCAGCAGCACGTCGAAGAAAAATCGCATCGGGCTGGCGCCGTCCATGCGCGAGGCTTCGGTCAACTCTTCAGGCACCGTCAGGAAAAACTGGCGGAACAGGAAGGTCGCCGTGGCCGAGGCGATCAGCGGCACGGTGAGGCCCGCATAGGTGTTGAGCATGTTCAGGTCCGACAACACCTTGTAGGTCGGCAGTATGCGCACCTCGACCGGCAGCATCAGGGTGATGAAGATGGCCCAGAAGCAGGTCTTCTTGAAGGGAAAGCGGAAATACACAATCGCGAAGGCCGACAGCAGCGAGATGGTGATCTTGCCGATGGCGATCACCATCGCCGTGACGAAGCTGACCCACATCATGTGCGCCACCGGCGCGTTGGAGCCGGCCGCGGATTCGCGCCCGAACAGCGCCGCCTTGTAGCTGTCGAGCATGTTGGTACCCGGCAGCATAGGCATGGGCGCCTGGACGATCTCCTGCGCCGTGTGGGTTGAGGCCACGAAAGCCAGGTAGAGGGGGAAGGCGACGATGAAGACGCCCAGGATCACCACCACGTGGGCAAGGATCCCGTGGGTGCCGCGTTTTTCAACCATGGGAGGCTCCCGTCATATTGTTCGGCTTCATCAGTATTGAACTTTCTTTTCGACGTAGCGGAACTGAATCACCGTCAGTGCGACCACGATCACCATCAGGAYGACGGWTTGCGCGGCCGAGCCGCCCAGGTCCATGGCCTTGAARCCGTCRWARTASACCTTGTAGACCAGGATGGCCGTGTCYTTGCCMGGSCCGCCYTKGGTGGCSGCRTCSACGATSGCGAARGTGTCRAAGAAGGCATAGACCACGTTGATGACCAGCAGGAAGAAGGTGGTGGGCGACAGCAGCGGGAACTGGATGGTCCAGAAGCGGCGCCAGGGCCGGGCACCGTCGATCGCGGCGGCTTCGATCAGCGACTTGGGGATCGACTGCAGTCCGGCCAGGAAGAACAGGAAGTTGTAGGAGATCTGCTTCCAGACCGACGCCATCACTATCAGCGTCATGGCGTGGCCCGAGTCGAGCAGGTGGTTCCAGTTGATGCCTATCTTGCCCAGGGCATAGGCCACCACGCCCAGTGAGGGCGAAAACATGAAGACCCACAGCACGGCCGCCACGGCGGGCGCGACGGCGTAGGGCAGCACCAGCATGGTCTTGTAGAACATGCCGCCGCGCGTGATGCGGTCGGCGAAAACCGCCAGCACCAGCGACAGGCTGATGCCGATGCCAGCCACCATCACCGAGAAAAACGCGGTGGTCTTGAAGGACTCCACATAGCTCGGGTCGTCCAGCAACTGGCGGAAATTGGCCAGGCCGACGAATTCGATGGAGGTGCCGAAGGGGTCCTGCTGCTGCAGCGATTGCAGCAGGGCCTGCGCCGCGGGCCAAAAGAAGAACACCAGGATGACCGCCATTTGCGGCAGCAGCAGCAGCCAGGGCAGCCAGCTGGATCGAAAGACAACGCGTTTTTCCATAGGGCCTTCAGTGGGCAGAAACTTGGGGGCGCTTAAACATAAAAACCCGCCTGGCCTTCTCTTGTCTGGAAGAGGGAGTCAGGCGGGCCGAGTGTAGCCCGGCGGGCGGGCTTGCTCTGTCCCTTTGGCGATCAGCCGCCCTTATTGGCTTTCTGGAAGCGCTCAAGCTGCTCGTTACCGCGCTTGACGATGGATTCCAGCGCTTCCTTGGCCGTCTTTTTGCCGTTCCAGACCTGTTCGAGTTCCTCGTCCTCGATCGCGCGGATCTGCACATAGTTGCCCAGGCGGATGCCGCGGCTCTTGTCCGTGACCTTGCGGATCATCTGCGTGACCGCGACGTCGGTGCCGGGGTTCTGCTTGTAGAAGCCGGACTTTTCGGTCAGGTCGTACGACGCCGTCGTTACGGGCAGGTAACCGGTGCGCTTGTGGCTGGCSGACTGCACTTCAGGCGTCGAGATAAAGCTGAAGAACTTGGCAACGCCTTTGTATTCGGCCGGCTTTTTGCCCGACATGACCCAGAGGCTTGCGCCGCCGATCACGGTGTTCTGCGGCGCGCCGGGAACGTCCTGGTAGTAAGGCAGCGGTGCCAGGCCGTAGGCGAACTTGGCGTTCTTGGCCACGTTGCCGTAAAAACCCGAAGACGTGTTGATCATGGCGCACTCGCCCGACACGAAGCTGGCCTCCGGCACGTTGCCGCGGCCCTTGTAGATAAAGAGGCCCTGCTTGGCCATGTTGGCCAGGTTTTCGATGTGGCGCACGTGCAGCGGCGAATCCACCTTCAGGCGCGCATCCAGGCCTTGCAGGCCGTTGGCTTTGGTGGCGAATTCGACGTTGTGCCAGGCCGAGAAGCTTTCCACCTGCGTCCAGTTCTGCCAGGCGGTCGTGAAGGGGCACTTGTGGCCGGATGCCTTCAGTTTGGCGGCGGCGTTGACGACCTCAGGCCAGGTGACGGGGGCCTTGTCGGTCGGCAGGCCCGCAGCCTTGAATGCGTCCTTGTTGAAATAAAAGATGGTGGTGGAGCTGTTGAACGGGAAGCTCAGCATCTGGCCGTTCGGCGCGGTGTAGTAGCCGGCGACAGCGGGTATGTAAGCCTTCGGGTCGAACTTTTCTCCCGCGTCCTGCATGATCTTGCCGACCGGGACAATGGCGCCCTTGCTGGCCTGCATCGTGGCGGTGCCGACTTCGAACACCTGCAGGATGTGGGGGGCGTTGCCGGCGCGGAAGGCCGCGATGGAGGCGGTCATGGATTCGTCGTAGGTGCCCTTGAAAGTGGGCACCACCTTGTATTCCTTCTGGCTTTCGTTGAACTGCTTGGCCAGGTCGTTGACCCATTCACCGTTGACGGCCGTCATGGAGTGCCACCACTGGATCTCGGTCTGCGCCTGGCTGGCCAAAGGCATGCATAGGCCTAGGGTCGCAAAAGCGAACGCGGAAAGACGGTTTTTCATCAAAACTCCTGGGAATTGGGCGCACACAGGGGCGCCAAGTTAAACGGGACAGTCTAGAAACTGTTTATGACACACGGATTTAAGCGATTTCGAAGACCTCAGACAAGCGGGATTTCCATAAGACAACTTAGGACTATTCCCCCAGGCCTGTGTGGTACGGCCACGAATGTTGCGCTGCGGTAATATAGGGCAACAGCGCTGGACACGGGTCTGAAGCCGCTGGCTTTTCACGATGAACGCCCCTACCACACTCCAAGAACCCCACGTCTTTGCCGGTGACGCAAAGGCCGGCGAAGCCCGCATCCGCGAGATTCCCTACAACTACACCTCGTTTTCCGACCGTGAAGTGGTCATCCGCCTGCTCGGCGAGCGGGCCTGGGACCTGCTGAACCGCCTTCGCGACGAGCGCCGCACCGGCCGCTCCGCGCGCATGCTGTACGAAGTGCTGGGCGACGTCTGGGTGGTGCAGCGCAACCCCTATTTGCAGGACGACCTGCTCGACAACCCCAAGCGCCGCAAGCTGCTGGTCGACGCCCTGCAGCACCGCCTGACCGAGGTGGAAAAGCGCCGTACGCCGGATGCGGACCAGCAGCGCGACGCCATCGTGGGCGAATTGCTGGACGCTGCCCGCGGCGCAGTCGCTCGCTTCTACACCTCCTTTAGCGAGATGTACGACCTGCGCCGCCTGACAGAACGCAAGCTGCGCAAGCTGACCCTCAAGGACAACATCAAGTTCGACGGCCTCTCGCGGGTTTCACACGTCACCGACGCGACCGACTGGCGCGTCGAATACCCCTTTGTGGTCCTCACGCCCGACACCGAAGTTGAAATGGCCGGGCTGGTCAAGGCCTGCATCGAACTCGGCCTGACCATCGTCCCGCGCGGCGGCGGCACGGGCTACACCGGTGGCGCGATCCCGCTGACCTGGAAGTCGGCCGTCATCAACACCGAAAAACTCGAGGCCATGACCGAGGTCGAAATGGTCTCGCTGCCGGGCCTTGAACAGCCGGTCGCCACCATCTGGACCGAAGCCGGCGTGGTCACCCAGCGCGTGGCCGATGCGGCCGAGCGCGGCGGTTTTGTGTTCGCGGTCGACCCGACCTCGGCCGAAGCCTCCTGCATAGGCGGCAACATCGCGATGAACGCGGGCGGCAAGAAGGCCGTCTTGTGGGGCACCGCGCTCGACAATCTGGCGTCCTGGCGCATGGTCACGCCCGAGGCTCAGTGGCTGGAAGTCACGCGCGTGGGCCACAACCTGGGCAAGATCCACGACGCCGAGATGGCCAGCTTCGAGCTGCAATATTTCGAGGCCGACGGCAAAACCCCCATTCGCACCGAGCGGCTGGATATTCCCGGCAAAACATTCCGCAAGGAAGGCCTGGGCAAAGACGTTACCGACAAGTTCCTGAGCGGCCTGCCTGGTATCCAGAAGGAAGGCTGCGACGGCCTCATCACCAGCGCACGCTGGATCGTGCACCGCATGCCGGCGCATACCCGCACCGTGTGCCTGGAGTTCTTCGGCAATGCCAAGGACGCAGTGCCCAGCATCGTCGAGATCAAGGATTTCATGTTCGCCGAGCAAAAGCGCGGTGGCGCCATCCTGGCGGGGCTTGAACATCTGGATGATCGCTACCTGAAGGCGGTCGGCTACGCCACCAAATCGAAAAAGCATGGCGGCTTGCCGAAGATGGTGCTGTTTGGCGACATTGCCGGTGACGATGCCGATGTCGTGGCGCGTGCCACTTCGGAAGTCGTGCGCATTGCCAACTCGCGCCACGGCGAAGGTTTTATCGCCATCAGCCCTGACGCCCGCAAGAAATTCTGGTTGGACCGCAAGCGTACCGCCGCGATCTCCAAGCATACAAACGCCTTCAAGATCAATGAAGACGTGGTGATCCCGCTGCCCCGTATGGCGGAGTACACCGACGGGATCGAGCAGATCAATATCGAGCTCAGCCTGGCCAACAAGATCAAGCTGTGCAACGAGCTGGAGGCTTTTTTCCTCAAGGGCAACCTGCCCCTGGGCAAGTCGGACGACGCCAACGACATTCCGTCGGCCGAACTGCTGGAAGACCGCGTCGGCCAGGCGCTCGCTCTGGTGGGCGAAGTGCGCGCACTCTGGTCGGGCTGGCTCGAAGGCGTGGCCACGCTGTTCCCGCAACTGCAGGACCATTCGCTGCGCGCGAGCTGGAAAATGCAGCTCCGCGCTCCGCTGCAGGCGATTTTCTCGGGCGGCGCGTTCTTGCCCATCCTCGAGGAATGCACGGCTATCCACAAGCGCGTGCTCAAGGGCCGCGTCTGGGCCGCGCTGCACATGCATGCCGGCGACGGCAACGTGCACACCAACCTGCCTGTCAACAGCGACGACTACGAGATGCTGCAGACCGCGCATGTGGCCGTGGCGCGCATCATGGTGCTGGCCCGCTCGCTTGACGGCGTGATTTCCGGCGAGCACGGCATCGGCATCACCAAGCTGGAATTCCTGACCGACGAGGAGCTGCGGCCCTTCACCGAATACAAGCAGAAGGTCGACCCGGAGGGGCGTTTCAACAAGGGCAAACTGCTGCGAGACCAGGGGCACCTTGGCAAAGAAGGACAAAGTCTTCAAGCCGATTTGACTAACGCCTACACGCCCAGCTTCGGCCTCATGGGGCACGAGTCGCTGATCATGCAGCAATCCGACATAGGCGCCATCGCCGACAGCGTGAAGGACTGCCTGCGCTGTGGCAAATGCAAGCCGGTCTGCGCCACCCACGTGCCGCGTGCCAACCTGCTGTACAGCCCGCGCAACAAGATCCTGGCGACCTCGCTGCTGGTGGAGGCTTTCCTGTACGAAGAGCAGACCCGGCGCGGCGTGAGCATCAAGCACTGGGAAGAGTTCGAGGACGTGGCCGACCACTGCACGGTCTGCCACAAGTGCCTGACCCCCTGCCCGGTGGACATCGACTTCGGCGAAGTCTCGATGAACATGCGCAACCTGCTGCGCAAGATGGGGCAGAAGTCCTTCCGGCCCGGCAATGCCGCCGCCATGATTTTCCTGAACGCGACCAGCCCGCAGACCATCAAGTTCATGCGCGGCGCCATGGTCGACGTGGGCTTCAAGGCCCAGCGCCTGGCCAACGACCTGCTACGCCGGCTGGCGCGCAAGCAGACGGCCTTGCCGCCGGCCACGGTCGGCAAAGCACCCGTGAAGGAGCAGGTGATCCACTTCATCAACAAGAAGATGCCGGGTGGCCTGCCCAAAAAGACCGCGCGCGCGTTGCTGGACATCGAGGATAAGGACTACGTCCCCATCATCCGCAACCCGAAAAGTACAACCTCGGAAACTGAGGCCGTGTTTTATTTCCCGGGCTGCGGCTCCGAGCGCCTGTTCAGCCAGGTGGGCCTGGCGACGCAGGCCATGCTCTGGCACGCCGGCGTGCAGACCGTGCTGCCCCCGGGCTATTTGTGCTGCGGTTACCCGCAGCGCGGCAGCGGGCAGTTCGACAAGGCCGAAAAAATCATCACCGACAACCGGGTGCTGTTCCACCGCGTGGCCAACACGCTGAACTACCTGGACATCAAGACCGTGGTGGTCAGCTGCGGCACCTGCTACGACCAGCTGCAGGGCTATGAGTTCGAGAAGATATTCCCAGGCTGCCGCATCATCGACATCCACGAGTACCTGCTCGAAAAAGGCATCACCCTGCGCACCGACCAGCCCGGTGCGGGCTACCTTTACCACGACCCCTGCCACAGCCCCATGAAGCTGCAGGAGCCCATGAAGACCGTCAAGGCCCTGATGGGCGACAACGTGCTCAAGAACGACCGCTGCTGCGGTGAGTCGGGCACGCTGGGCGTTACCCGCCCCGACATCTCGACGCAGATCCGCTTTCGCAAGGAAGAAGAGCTGCGCAAGGGTGAAGCCGCCCTGCGGGCGTCCGGCGCCGTCGCTGAAAGCGGCAGCGTCAAGATCCTCACCAGCTGCCCGAGCTGCCTTCAAGGGCTCTCGCGCTACGGCGACGATCTGCAGAACGGCCTGCTCGAGGCCGACTACATCGTCGTGGAAATGGCCAACCAGATCCTGGGCAAGGAATGGCTGCCGGCCTATGTGGAAGCGGCCAACCACGGCGGCATCGAGCGGGTGCTGGTCTAGGCCGGCTTCCGTGTCAATGGGCTTATTGCCAAAACCATGATGGCCGGATGCGTCCGGCCATTTCCTCTCAGAAAGCGATCACTCCATGGCAGGCCTTCAACCCGGCTCCCCGACGCCCACGGCGCTGACGGTTCACAGCCAGTCGCGCGTCCTTGAAATCGCTTTTTCCGACGGCGCCGAGTTCCGGATTCCGTTTGAACTCATGCGCATCTACTCGCCGTCGGCCGAGGTCCAGGGCCACGGCCCGGGCCAGGAAATCCTGCAGACCGGCAAGCGCGAGGTGAACCTGGTCGAGCTCGAACCCATCGGCAACTACGCGGTCAAGCCGGTGTTTTCCGATGGCCACGAGAGCGGGATTTTTTCCTGGGACTACCTCTACCACCTGGGCGCCGAGCAGAGCCGCCTCTGGGACGACTACCAGCGGCGCCTTCAGGCGGCCGGCGTGGACCGCGACGCGCCCATGCCGCAAGCCGGCGGCCACGGCTGCGCAAGCCACTGAGCGCGCAGGCCGCGCGAGTGCGGCGAAAGCCGGCTTTGCGGCACTGTTGTTTTTCCAGCATAAAAGCCGGCAATAAGGCCGCAATGCCCCGCGTCATCCCAGGGTTGTCGCGGTCATTCCGGGCATTGCCCTCTAGCATTGATGCATGAGCAGCACCCATTTCGGTTTTGAATCCGTCGACGAGCAGGACAAGGCGCGCCGCGTGCGCGGCGTTTTCGATTCCGTGGCGCCCAAATACGACGTGATGAACGACCTGATGTCCATGGGCCTGCACCGCGCCTGGAAGGCCTACACCGTGC
>NZ_JBFUBU010000081.1:0-11963 GCF_056405595.1 Polaromonas sp. P1_G1 | reverse complement strand
CCTCAGGGTCGGTGGCGGGTGGGGGCGCCTGGGGGGCGGGGGGCGGAGATGCTTCAGGTGTGGGCGGTCACGGCGGCGGTGGAGATGACGGTGGAGAYGCCTGAAGTGCAGCAGGTCGCCAAATCCCCAGGAACCCAAGGCTACGCCGAGCAAGCCGAGGCACTGATTCCCCAGTACGAAGCCATTCCCTTTGTCAAACGCCACGAGGCCGAACTGCATCTTTTGCCGACGGCCCCCAGCCGCATCCTGGACATAGGCGCGGGCACTGGCGTCGATGCCGCCTGGTTCGCCGAACAGGGGCACAGCGTTCTGGCCGTGGAGCCGACCGCGGAGTTTCTGACGGCGGCCATGCGCCTTCACCCCTCGCCTTTGATCGAGTGGCTGGACGATACCCTGCCTGGATTGGAGCGTGTGCTATCGCGCGGGCAGCGCTTTGACGTCGTCATGCTGAGTGCGGTGTGGATGCACCTTGACGAGGCGGAACGCCGCACCGGCATGCCCAGGCTGGTGTCGCTGCTGGCGCCTGGCGGGCTGATCCTGCTGTCCCTCCGACATGGGCCTGTCCCCGCCGGGCGGCGGATGTTTGATGTTTCGGGCGAGGAGACGATAGAACTTGCGCAGCAGCACGGGCTTGAGGCCGTGCTGAATACGGTAACGAAGTCTTTGCAGCCGGGAAATCTTGCAGCGGACGTCACCTGGACCCGGCTCGCCTTCCGGCGAGGGGGTTAGCAACCCCCGGCATGACGCCAGGGGCCGCGCGCTCCGTTTGACGCTTACCCCAGATTCACCGGTACAAAAATCTTGCTGTCCCCGCGCTGTATCAGCAGGGCCACGGATTTCTCGGCCTTGGACACGGTGGCGCGTACCTGCTCGATGTTCTTCACGGGCACGCCGTTGATGGACAGCAGCACGTCGCCGGGCTGCACGCCGGCCAGGGCCGAGGGGCCACTGGCCTGTTCGACGACCAGGCCGTTGTCGACGCCGGCTTCCTTCTTTTCATCGGGCTGCAGCGGGCGCAGGGCCAGGCCCAGCTTGCCGTGGTTGGGGCTGTCCTTCTTGGCCACGACCTGGCCGGTTTTTTCGTCGGCGCTGCCGAGTTTGGCGGTGATCTCCTTGGACGAACCCTGGCGCCAGATATCGAGCTTGAGGCTGTCGCCGGGGGCCGCGAGGCTGATGATGGCGGGCAGGTCGCCGGACGAGACGATGGGCTGGCCGTTGACGCTGCGGATCACGTCGCCGGTCTGCAGGCCGGCCTTCTCGGCGGGGCCGCCTTTTTCGACATTGGCGACCAGCGCGCCTTCGGGTTTGTCGAGCTTGAAGGAGTCGGCGAAGGACTGGTTGATTTCCTGCACGGCCACGCCCAGGCGTGCGTGCTCGACCTTGCCGGTGGCCACGATCTGGTTCTTGATCCGGGCTGCCACGTCGATGGGGATCGCGAAAGACACGCCCTGGTAGCCGCCGCTGCGGGTGTAGATCTGCGAGTTGATGCCGACCACCTCGCCGCGCGTGTTGAACAGCGGCCCGCCGGAGTTGCCGGGGTTGACGGCAACGTCGGTCTGGATGAAGGGCACGGCGCTGTCGTCGGGCAGCGAGCGGCCTTTGGCGCTCACGACGCCGGCGGTCACGGTGTTCTCAAAACCGAAGGGTGAGCCGATGGCCAGCACCCATTCGCCGACCTTGAGTTCGCTGATCTTGCCCAGGGTGACCACGGGCAGGTTCTTGGCCTCGATGCGCAGCACGGCGACGTCGGTCTTGGGGTCGGCGCCCAGCACCTTGGCGCGGTATTCGCGGCGGTCGGTCAGCTTGACGGTGACCTCCTTGGCGTCGCGCACCACGTGGGCATTGGTCAGGATGATGCCGTCGGCGCTGACGATGAAGCCCGAGCCCTGGCCGCGCGTGGGGACTTCCTGCTGCGGGGCGTTGCCGCGGGCGCCGGGGCGGCCCTGGCCCTGCTGGAAGCGCTTGAAGAACTCAAAGAAGGGGTCACCCGAAAAAGGCGAGTCATCGTCGTCGCCGTCACCCTGGGCAATTTCATTGCGGACCTTGGTGCTGCCGGTCACGCTGATGTTGACCACGGCGGGGCCGTAGCGTTCGGTAATCTGCGAGAAGTCGGGCAGGACCATGGGGACGCCGGCCGTGCTGGTGGTTGTGGCGGGCGCCGAGATCGCCGGCGGCGGGGCGGCCGTGGCAGCGGAATGCAGGATGTTGATGGCGCCGACGCCGGCGCCGCCAATGGCGCCCGCGGCCAGCAATGCGGCGACAAGCCGGGTGTTCTTCAATGCGGTGGATGACATGGCGTGCTTCCTTGGGTTGATGGCACTCCCTAGTGCCGATAGACCCAACTATGAGGACCGTGTCTTAGACGGGGCTTAAGCGCCGAGTGAATCCGGTTCGGCCGGAAACTGCACGTCCACCTTGAGCCCACCGAGGCGTTCCGAGCTTCCTAGCTGCAGCGTCGCGCCGTGCCTTCCGGCGATCGCCTTGACGATGGCCAGGCCCAGGCCGCTGCCGGTTTGCGGCGCTTCATCGGCCCGGCCACCTTCGGCGCCGGCGCGGACGAAGCGGTCGTACACACGTTCGCGGTCTTCGGGCGGGATACCGGGGCCGCTGTCTTCCACCGCGAGTTCGGGGTGGCCGTCCGCCAGGGTCAGCGAGACGTCGACCCGGCCACCGGCCGGCGTGTATTTGACGGCGTTGTCCAGCAGGTTGCGCAGCAGCACGCGCAGGGCATCGGCCTGGCCGGTGACCCGCAGCGGCTGTGGCGGCGGGTTGCCCGCCACCAGGCCCAGGTCTATCTGCTTGTGCAGGGCATGCGGCAGCACGTCGGCCACCGCGAGCTTGACGACTTCCTGCAGGTCGACGGGCGCAGCCGCACCCGCGGCCGCGCCGGCTTCCTCGCGGGCTAGCACCAGCAGTTGTTCGACCAGGCGTATCGCGCGGTCTATGCCCTGGTTGAGCCTGGCAATGCCGGCCTCGCGTTCTGCGGGCGTGTCACCGTTGCGGCGCAGGGCCTGGGCCTGCAGCTTGAGCGCCGTCAGCGGCGAGCGCAGCTCGTGCGCCGCGTCGGCCACAAAATGTTTTTGCGCCTCGAAGGCGCCGCGCACGCGGCCGAACAGCAGGTTGAGCTCGTCCACCAGTGGGCGCACCTCGTCGGGCAGCCCTTCGGAGGCCAGCGGCGACAAATCGTCGGCGCGCCGGCCCGCCACCTGGCGCCGGGCCCGTTCTATGGGCGCCAGCGAGCGGCTGATGACCCACCAGACGGCCAGCATCAGCAGCGGCGTCAGCAGCACAAACGGCATCACGGCGCGCACCGCCAGCGCCCGCGCGCGGGCCGAGCGCGCGTCCAGGTCCTGGGCGATCTGCACGGTCTGCAGCGCGGTCTGCAGGGTGTAGACGCGGTAGCGGTTGCCGTGGGCTTCGACGTCGGAAAAGCCCAGCACCGCGCGCGGCGGCAGCGCCGAGCGGGTGGAGCGGAAGATCTGCGTGCCATCCAGGCCCCAGATCTGCACATAGACCTCGAAGCGATCATCGTCGTCGGCCTCTTCCAGCGGCAGGTTCAGGGGCACGCCGCTGCGCAGCGAGCGCGCCATCTGCTGCAGGTGCTCGTCGAACATCGCATCGGCCTGCCGCAGCGCACCGCGGTAGGCGGTGCCGGCCTGCAGGACGGCGGCGCCAAGAATGGCGGCGAGCACAAACCAGAGCAGCCGTTTCCTCAAAGAGTGCGTGGCCGGCTTCTTCATTGCTTGGGCACCAAATAGCCAAGGCCGCGCACGGTCTGGATCACGTCGTTGCCAAGTTTTTTACGGACGCCGTGGATGTAGACCTCGACGGCATTGCTGCTGACGTCGTCTTTCCAGCTGAAGAGTTTTTCTTCCAGCTGGGCGCGTGACAGCACCACGCCGGGCCGGGCCAGCAGGGGCTCGAGCACCGCCCATTCGCGTGCCGACAAAGTCACGGGCTGGCCGTTGAGGCTGGCCTCGCGCGTGGCCGGGTTCAGGCTCACGCCCTTGTGCTCGAAGGCCGGCTCGGCCCGGCCCGCGCTGCGGCGTATCAATGCGCGTATGCGGGCCAGCATCTCGTCGGTGTCATAAGGCTTGACGACGTAGTCGTCGGCGCCGGCGTCCAGCCCGGCGATGCGGTCGCCGACCGCATCGCGCGCGGTGGCCACCAGCACCGGGGTGGTGTCGCGGCGGGCGCGCAGGGTGCGCAGCACTTCGAGGCCGTCGCGCTGCGGCAGGCCCAGGTCCAGCAGCACCAGGTCGTAGTGCTCGCTGCGCAGGGCCTCATCGGCCATGCGGCCGTCGCGCACCCAGTCGACCGCGTAATGCTCGGCGCGCAGCACCTGCAAAACCGTCTCGCCGATCATGGTGTCGTCTTCAACCAGCAATAAACGCATTGGGGGACCCTACTCAGAAGGTACAAGTATGCATGCACTGACTTAGGTGGGGCTTAAAAACCGGCATCTCGTGTGCTTCCGGTTTTGCTCCTTCTCCCTCTGGGAGAAGGTTGGGATGAGGGCTGGCAGCGCATGATGCCGCGCGGCATATTTGGAAGGCAGCTGGCCCTCACCCCTGCCCTCTCCCAGGGGGAAAGGGAGTGAATGCGGGGAGGGGGAGGGGAGTCCTCAGCTCAGCCGCGCCCGGTGCCGCGCGATCTGCGCCTTCACCTGGGCCGGCGCGGTGCCGCCCAGGATGTTGCGGGCGTTCAGCGAGCCGCGCAGGCTTAAACAGTCGTAGACGTCTTTTTCGATGCTGGGGTTGAACTCCTGCAGCACGGCCAGCGGCAGCTCGGACAGATCGACCGCGTGCGTGGTGGCGGCTTTCACGGCRTGGGCCACGGTTTCGTGSGCRTCGCGGAAGGGCAGGCCCTTYTTSACCAGGTAGTCGGCCAGGTCGGTGGCGGTGGCGTAGCCGCGCAGCGCGGCTTTTTCCATGGCTTCGGGCTTGACGGTGATGCCGGCCACCATCTCGGCAAAGATGCGCAGCGTGTCTTTSAGYGTGTCGACGGTGTCGAACAGCGGCTCCTTGTCTTCCTGGTTGTCCTTGTTGTAGGCCAGGGGCTGGCCCTTCATCAGGGTGATCAGGCCCATCAGGTGGCCGACCACGCGGCCGGTCTTGCCGCGCGCGAGTTCGGGCACGTCGGGGTTTTTCTTCTGCGGCATGATGGACGAGCCGGTGGTGAAGCGGTCGGGGATGTGGATGAAGCCGAAGTTCTGGCTCATCCACAAAATCAGCTCCTCGCTCATGCGGCTGATGTGCACCATGGCCAGCGAGGCGGCGGCCGTGAATTCGATCGCGAAGTCGCGGTCGCTCACCGCGTCCAGGCTGTTCTGGCAGACCTGCGGCTTGCCGGCTTCATCGACCATGCCCAGGGTTCTGGCGGCGCGCTCGCGGTCCAGCGGGTAGCTGGTGCCGGCCAGTGCGGCGGCGCCCAGCGGCAGACGGTTCACGCGTTTGCGGATCTCCTGCATGCGCTCGGCGTCGCGGCTGAACATTTCGACATAGGCCAGCATGTGGTGGCCGAAGCTCACGGGTTGGGCCACCTGCAGGTGGGTGAAGCCGGGCAGTATGACCTCGGCGTTTTTCTCGGCGATGTCGACCAGGGCTTTTTGCAGGTCGGTCAGCAGCCCGCCTATCAGGTCGATCTCGCCGCGCAGCCACAGGCGCACGTCGGTGGCGACCTGGTCGTTGCGGCTGCGGCCGGTGTGCAGGCGCTTGCCGGCGTCGCCGACCAGCTGGGTCAGGCGGGCCTCGATGTTGAAGTGCACGTCTTCGAGGTCCAGCTTCCATTCAAAGGCGCCGGACTCGATTTCAGCGGTGATCTGCGCCATGCCCTTCTGGATGTCGGCATAGTCGGCGGCGGGAATGATTTTTTGCGCGGCCAGCATCTCGGCGTGGGCCAGCGAGCCGGCGATGTCGGCCTGCCACAGGCGCTTGTCGAAGAACACGCTGGACGTGTAGCGCTTGACCAGGTCGCTCATGGGCTCGGAAAACAGGGCAGACCAGGCTTGGGACTTTTTGTCGAATTGGTTCACGTCGGGCTTTCTAAGGGTAGCGGCCAGCTTGCCGGCTGTACCGGGCAGGCTGTGGATTCGGGGCGCCGGATGCGCTATTCTGGGCAAGCACGGGCCGGCGACGGCCTTGATTGTCTTTCAGGCCGCCGCCGCAGGGGGCGCGACCGGTGCAATACTCGGCATCACGGTGATTTTATCCATGTGCCCAGGAACCTGTTTCTCATCCGCCCGGGAGCCCGCTCCCGCCGTTTTGTCGATATCCAAGTACGCACGCCATGAAGCCTTCGCTTGATCCGCACAATTTCGGGGAATCCACGCTGCTGGGCAGCGTCATCTCCGGCGACGAGGAGCCCGCGCGGCGCGGCGGCGGCGCGCGCGCCAGCATGTTCGACGCCTGCCAGGTCGGGGTGGTGCTGCGGGCCGTGCTGTTCGCGGAGGCGGTGGTGGGCGTGGCCGCGATGTTCGGCGCCGACACCCCCGTTCAATGGCTGCTGCGCTTTGCCCTGCTGACCGGCGGCGTGCTGCCAGCCACGCTGGCCTGGCTGATCGTGGCCTGCGCCCTCAAGTCGCGGCTGAACCGGCTCAGGAACTGGCAGCAATGGACGGCCGGCGTGCTGCTGGGCGCGGGCGCGGGCCTCTACGGCTGCGGCCTGCTGTCGGTGATGGGGCTGCTGATGCGGCCGCCCTGGCAGGCCAGCGCGGCGGCGGGCGCCCTGCTGTCGGCCGTGCTGCTGGCGGGCCTGTTCTGGCGCGCTAAGGCGCGCACGCCGGCGGCCACGGCGGCGCGCCTGGCCGAGCTGCAATCGCGCATACGCCCCCATTTCCTGTTCAACACCCTCAACAGCGCCATCGCCCTGGTGCGCGCCGAGCCGGCCAAGGCCGAAGCCGTGCTGGAAGACCTGAGCGAGCTGTTCCGCCACGCGCTGGCCGACCCGGCGGAATCCGTCACCCTGGGGCAGGAAATCCTGCTGGCCCAGCGCTACCTGGCTATCGAGCAGGTCCGCTTCGGCGAGCGCCTGCAGGTGCAGTGGAGCCTGGACGCCGACGCCGACCAGGCCAAGCTGCCGCCGTTGCTGCTGCAGCCGCTGGTGGAGAACGCCGTCAAGCACGGCGTGGAGCCCAGCGCCAGCGGCGCGCAGCTGCGGATTTCCACCCTCAAGCGCGGCAGCACCGTGGTGATCAAGGTCACCAACTCAACGCCCGCCGGCGCCGGCGAGCGCGGCCACGGCCTGGCGCTGGCCAATGTGCGGGAGCGGCTCGCTTTGCTGCATGATGTCGAGGCGAAATTCAAGACAGTCTTCAAGGACGGCATATTTCAGGTACGCATGGAGATTCCGGCATGACACTCAAGGTACTGGTGGTGGACGACGAAGCGCTGGCCCGGTCCCGCCTGCGGACCCTGCTGGGCGATTGCAAGGCGCCGATGGCGGTGACGGGTGGGGAGGCAGCCGACGCCGAACAGGCCATGAAGGCCCTGCAGCGCGAGCCTTTCGACGCGGTGCTGCTCGACATCCGCATGCCGGGCCCCGACGGCATCGCGCTGGCCCAGATGATCGCGGCGATGCCGCGGCGGCCGGCCGTGGTGTTCGTCACCGCGCATTCCGAGCACGCGGTGCAGGCCTTTGAACTCGAGGCCGTCGACTACCTGACCAAACCGGTGCGCCTGGAGCGCTTGCAGCAGGCGCTGCAGAAAGTCGAACGCCTGGCGCAGGCCGCGCGCCCCGGCCCCGCCCAGGCCGCCGCGGAAATGCTGATCATCCAGGACCGGGGCCGCACCGAGCGCGTGCCGCTGGCGGAGGTGATCTACTTCAAGGCCGAGCTCAAGTACATCACCGTGCGCACGGCCAGCCGCAGCTACATCCTGGACGGCTCGCTGAGCGAGCTCGAGGAGCGCCACGCCCAGCGCTTCATGCGCATACACCGCAATGCGCTGATTGCGCGGCACGCGGTGCGCGCGCTTGAAAAACATTTCGATCCTGAGGAGGGCGAGGGCTGGGCGGTGCGGCTCAACGGCATCGACGAGTTGCTGGCGGTGTCGCGGCGCCAGCTCAGCGCGGTGCGCGAGGCTATCACGGCCTGACACGGCTTCCCCGGCCCCGAAGTTCTTTTTTTGTTCCCGTTTCCCCACTCACACATGTCCCAATACGTCGACTTCACCCAGCGCCACGTGCACCGCTTCAGCAACCAGCCCGCCGTCGAGCAGCAGCTGGTGCGCGAATTTTTTGACGGCAAAACCGGGTTTTATGTGGACGTGGGCGCCAACGATCCTGTGCTCGATTCCCAGTCCCAGCACCTGGAGGCCTTGGGCTGGACGGGCCTGCTGGTCGAGCCCGACCCGGATTGCTGCGCGCTGCTGCGCCAGAGCCGCAAGGGCACGGTGATCGAGATGGCCTGCTCCAGCGCCGAGAACGCCGGCAAGCTGCTGCAGCTGAACCGCGCGGGGCCGCATTCGACGCTGGAAGACCGGCCCATCGCCCTGGGCGCCGTGGTCCGTTCCACCGTGGCGGTGCGCTGCGAAACCCTGGACACCATGCTGCGCGAACACGGCGCGCCCGTCGGTTTCGACCTGCTGTCCATCGACATCGAGGGCCATGAGCTGGTCGCCCTGTCGGGCTTCGACTTCGGCCACTGGCAGCCCCGGCTGGTGCTGATCGAGGACCACGTCACTCACCACCACAAGCACGCGCTGATGCGCGCCAACGGCTACCAGCTGCTGCTGCGAACCGGCCTGAACAGCTGGTACGTTCCGGCGAAAGCGTCCTACACGTTTTCCTGGGCGGCCCGGTTTGAATATCTTCGTAAGTACTACCTGGGCCTTCCATCGCGGAAATTTCGCTATTCGCGCCCGGCGGCTTAAACGCATACGGGAGACACATGACACAAGAAGAAGCCGGCACGCCGCCTACCGGGCCGGACGCGGTGCCGCCCGAGCCCGACCGGCTGCTGCTCCACATGCCGGTCGACATACGCAACATGTCGCTGGTGGTGCTGGCAGGCCTGGGTTTCCTGTTTGTACTGCACTGGGCCAAGGCCGTCTTCATTCCGGTGATGCTGGGCGTGCTGTTCAGCTACGCGTTTTCCCCGGTGGTCAACTGGTTTGAGGCCAGGCGGGTGCCGCGCTGGCTGAGCTCGGCCGTGCTCCTGCTGGCGATCCTGGGCGGCATAGGCACCACCGCCTGGTCGCTCGGCGACGAGGCCGCGCAGCTTGTGGAAGCCTTGCCCGCGGCGGCGCAGAAGTTCCGCCTGGCCGTGAAGGCGCGTACCGGCCGCTCCGACAGCGCGCTGGAAACCGTGCAGAAAGCCGCATCGCAGATAGAGCAGGCCGCGCAGGAGAGCTCGGCACCCGGCAACACGCGCGGCGCCATGCGCGTCGTGGTGGAGCCCGCGCGCTTTGACATCAGGCATTACCTGTGGTCCGGCACCATTGGCCTGATCGCGCTGGTGGGCCAAGCCACCGTGGTGGTCTTCCTGACCTATTTCCTGATGCTCTCGGGCGACACCTTCCGGCGCAAGCTGATCAAGCTGGCGGGCGACAGCCTGAGCAGCAAGAAGATCACACTGCAGGCGCTCAATGAAATCACCGGCCAGATCCAGCGCTACCTGCAGGTGCAGCTGCTGACCAGTGCGATCGTGGGCCTGTTGACCTGGCTGGCCCTGCTGGCCCTGGGGCTGAACAATGCCGCCGTCTGGGGTGTTGCGGCGGCCGTGCTGAACATGGTGCCCTACGTCGGCTCGCTGGTCACGGCGACGGGCTCCGCGCTGGTCGGGTTCTTGCAGTTCGGCTCGCTCAACATGGCCCTCGCCGTGGGCGGGGCCTCGCTGGTCATCCACACCCTGGTCGGCAACCTGCTCACCCCCTGGCTCACCAGCCGCGCCAGCCGCATGAACCCGGTGGCGGTGTTTGTCGGGCTGCTGGCCTGGGGCTGGCTGTGGGGCGTGTGGGGGCTGCTGCTGGGCATTCCGATTTTGATGATCGTCAAGGCGATTTGCGACCGGGTGGAGGACTTAAAACCTATCGGCGAGTTCTTAGGCTCTTGACCGAATAACTGTATGCGGGGATAGACCTGCTGATGGCCTAGCGCCAGGAAAGACGCACATGATGGAACTGCTCACCGATCCGCAAGCCTGGGTTGCCTTTGCCACCCTCACCGCGTTGGAGCTGGTGCTGGGCATAGACAACATCATTTTTATTTCCATCCTGGTCGACAAGCTGCCCAAGGACAAACAGGAAGTGGCGCGCCGGCTCGGGCTGTTCATGGCCATGTTCATGCGCATAGGCCTGCTGCTGGTGCTGTCGTGGATCATCGGGCTGGTGGAGCCGCTGTTCACCGTGCTCAAGCAGGAGATCTCGGGGCGCGACCTGATCCTGATCGGCGGCGGCCTGTTCCTGATCTGGAAGAGCACCGGTGAAATCCACCAGTCCATGGAAGGCGAGGAGGGCCACACCTCCAGCACCGTCAAGGCCACCTTCGCCGCCGTGATCGTGCAGATCATGATTGTCGACATGATCTTCTCGCTGGACTCCATCATCACCGCGGTCGGCATGGTCGACAGCCTGGCCGTCATGATCGCCGCCGTCATCGCCTCGGTCGGCCTCATGATGCTGTTCGCGCCGGCCATAGGCCGCTTTGTGTCCACCCACCCGACCATCAAGATGCTGGCTTTGTCCTTCCTCGTCGTGGTCGGCGTGGTGCTGATCGCCGAAGGCCTGGATCACCACGTGCCCAAGGGTTATGTCTACTTCGCCATGGCCTTCTCGGTGGCGGTGGAAATGCTCAACATCCGCATGCGCCGCAAGACCGCCAAGCCTGTGCAGCTCAGGAACGCCTATTCGCCGGACGACAAGGCGGACAGCCCTCGCTCCCGTGACTGAGGTGGCCAGGCGCACCGGCTGCGCCAGCTGCATGCGCCCGCAAAGCGCCTGCATCTGCCAATGGATCACGCCGGTCGCGCATGCGGCCGAGGTGCTGATCCTGCAGCATCCGATGGAAGTGGAGCACGCCAAAAACACCGGCCGGCTGCTGCACCTGAGCTTGCCGCGCAGCCGCATGCTCACCGGTGAAACGTTTGAGGAAGCCGGATTGCTTGTGGCGATGGAGGAGACGCCTGCCTATGCGGTGCTGCTGTACCCGCCGACGCCGGAGGATGGCGAGGCGCCTGCCCTGGATGTTGAGCGGCTCCGGGACCCGGCGGGTGTGCGGTTGGTGGTGCTGGATGCTACCTGGCGCAAGAGCCGGAAGATGCTGCAGCTCAATCCTTTGCTTGGGCGGCTGCCGCGGCTGTCGCTGGAAGATGTGCCGGTTTCTGGTTATCGGATTCGGAAGGCGCAGAAGGTGGGGCAGCTTTCCACGCTGGAGGCGGTTTGTTCTGCATTGGCTCGGCTTGAAGGGGATGGTGGGGGTTATCAGTCGCTGCTACAGGCGTTTGAGGGGTTTGTTGCGCAGCAGATGGCCTTCAGGCCGGTATGAGGTCGGGGCTTGTTCCGACGGGCGTTTTCTCTGCTGAGGTTGCTGGCCGGGGGTAGCCCGGCGGCTACTCACTTTTCTTTTGCTTCGCCAAAAGAAAAGTAAGCAAAAGAAAAGGCGACCCTGGTTGCTGCGTCCCTCCGCTGCGCTACGGGCAACCTGCGGTGCTCGGTCCAGACGGGGTCTCGCTAAACTCGCCTTCGGCTCAAACAACGCGATCCCTGATCCGCCTGAACCTGCGCTCCTCGGCGCATCCACAAGGGGTGGGGAGTAAACACCAATACCTGAAGAAACAAGGACTCGCCTTGGCGAGTCCTTGTTGTCTTGGTTTGTTCTTTGTATTTCTGTCTTCTGTCCCCGCTCCCGATTGTCCCGTCCTGGCTGGGCCGAGGAGCGCAGAGACAAGCGGATCAGGGCCGGCGTTGTCTGAGCGAAGCGAGTTTAGCCGGACCCCGCTTGGCTCGAGCACCGCAGGTTGCCCGAAG
>NZ_JBFUBU010000080.1:0-16837 GCF_056405595.1 Polaromonas sp. P1_G1 | reverse complement strand
GGCCGGCGTTGTCTGAGCGAAGCGAGTTTAGCCGGACCCCGCTTGGCTCGAGCACCGCAGGTTGCCCGAAGCGAAGCGTAGGGACCCAGACTGCGGGTCGCCTTTTCTTTGGTGACTTTCTTTTGGCGAAGCAAAAGAAAGTTACTTGCCGCCGGGCAACCCCCGGCCAGCAGAACTCAGAAAAGAGCACTCCCGCCGGAGCAGGAGCCGCTCACTCCGACCAGGGCACCCCCCGATACCAGGCATGCCGAGCCAACCGCAACATGGGTTTATCACCCGAGGTATCCCCATAGGCATACAGCACAACCCCCTCCAGCCCGGCGGCGCCAAACCGCCCAACCGCCCAGTCCCGCAGCCTGGCAACCTTCTGCTCCCCATGGCAATTGGGCGTCCGCATCCGCCCCGTGAGGCGCCGCGCCTCGCCCTCACCGGTAACTTCCATTTCAGTGCAGAGCAGCACGTCAAAACCCAGTTGTTTCGCCACCTGCGCCAGGTAGATATCGGGCGAGGCGCTCACCATCACGCAGCAGTGCCCGGCCTCGCGGTGCCAAGCCAGGCGTGCCATCGCGTCCTCGCGCAGCTGGCCGGGAAAATCCTTGGCCAGCCATTGAGCCGTCCAGTCCTGCATTTCGGCGAGGCTGCGGCCGGCCAGCGTGGCCTGCATGAGCCTGGCTTTGGCGACGTTGTTAGGCACCAGGCGCAGCGCATAAGCGGCCAGCCACGGTGAGCAGCGCAGCAGGGCCCAGAGGAAGCGCGGCCAGCCCAGGCCGCGCGCGAGGAAAACCGTGAAGGTGTCGCGACGGGTCAGCGTGCCGTCGAAGTCAAAGGCGGCAACCACGCCTGCGGCGGCGCCGTCCCCTAGCGGTAGCATCGCACCTGCCCGCAGTAACGTTGGCAAAACGGGCAGCCGGTCATGGGCAGCCACAAGGGAATGTTGTAGTAGCGCTGGTACACCATGCCCAGCACTCCCTCACGATAAGCCTGGTACTTGAAGCCCATGCCTTCGACGGCATAAAAAGGCACGCCGTTCTGCTCGAAACTCAGCACACGCACCGACGCAAAGTAGGGCTCAAACTCCTGCAGCCGCGGCTTGTCGGCGAGGATGATGCGAATCGTCTTGCCTTGGTAGAGCGAAAAGTCGACCAGCATGTCGTCCTGGCGCGCGTGGAACTTGCCGACGCCGAAGACCGGCATGTACTGGCGGCGTTCAAATCCGAAGATCGACGCCGGCGTGTAGGCCTCGCCCATCAGCACCACGCCGGGCGCCGTGACCTGCTTGAGCATTTCGGCGGTCTTGTAGCTGCGGATGATTTGGGGATAGAGCTTTGTCGTGCGCCAGGTGTCCAGCGTGGTCATGTAGAGCCCGGCCACCACCAGCACATGCAGGCCGGCGAACACAGCCAGCCCCTTGGCGCAGGCCTTGAGCCTGTCTGCCGGCAAGGCAAAAGCCAAAAAGGCGAAGCCGAAGGGGTAGAAGGAAAGCACCCAGTGCAGGCCAATCACTTTTTTAGCCGACAGTAGCGCGAAGAACAGCAGGGGCACCACCACCAGGCAGGCCAGCAGGCGTTGCGAGCGCGCCGCCGCCAGCAGCGACCGGCGGTAGCGCACCGCCATCCACACCGCCACCGGCGTGATCAGGTAAACCATCATGCCGATGTAGGTCAGCGGCTTGCGCCATTCAAAGGTGGCATCTTCATTGCGGTTGTACACATTGAACATGATGTTGGACCAGCCATGCGACATGTTGTAGGCGATGTTGATCGCCGGGCCGGGCAAGGCGCACAGCACCAGCAGGGCCAAACCGGCCAGCCGCTCGCGGCGGTACAGCACAAAGTAGACGAGGTAGCTGAAACCCAGCACCACCGAGAAATACTTCGAGAGAAAAGCGCAGCCCAGGAAAAGCCCCGACAAGGCGTAGAGGCCGTACGCGGCGCGGTCAAGTTCCTGCCGGCGCTCGGCGCGCAGCAGCGCGGCAACCGACAGCGCCGACCAGAAGATCAGCGGCGTGTCGGTGGTGATCAGGGTGTTGAGCCAGTTCAGCGGCGCCAGCCAGAAAAACAGCACGGCCCAGGCGGCGCGCACCTTGTCGACGGGCTTGAGGGCCCACCACAGCGCCGCACCCAGCGCCAGCGGCAGCAGCACGATGGGCAGGCGTATGGACCACAGACTGTCGCCCAGCGTGGCGCGCATCAGGGCGATCAGCCAGCCGACCATGGGCGGATGGTCCGAATAACCCCAGTCGGGGTACACCCCCCACCAGTAGAAGAAGGCTTCGTCGCCGGTGACCGGGAAAGTCACGGAAATCCAGAACCGCAGCAAGAGCGAAAGCAGGCCGGCGGCCAATAGCCAACGGCTCAGCATGACGGGAAAAGCGGCGGAGGCGGCGGAATCGGGGTTCTGGGACATGAAGGCTTGAAATGGGGAACGGCGCCGGCGGCAACACGCGCCGCGGACAAGGCTGGAGCAGGCTAGCGGAAGCTGATTTCCTTGCGGATGGCCGCACTATAAAGCAAGGCCAGCACGCCGATGGCCACCGCCAGCCACAGCGTCAGCAGCCGCGCCAGCACGGTGACACCCAGCGCCGCAGCGGGCGTGGCGCCATGGGCCACCAGCAGTCCGGTCAGCACAGCCTCGGTGCCGCCCAGGCCGGCCGGCAAGGCGGACAGGGCGCCAGCCACCATGGCAAGGGCATAAAAGCCCGTGGCCGTCAGCAGCTCGAGCGGAACCCCCATGCCGCGGCAGATCAACCAGACCGCGACACCCTGCGCCGCCCAGGCCGTCAGGGTCAGCCCCAGCCAGAGCCAGGGACGCAACGCCAGGCAATACCAGGCCTCCTGCAGCCAGGGGAGGCTCTCAAAGAGCCGGGCACGATGCTTGAAGAGCAAGCCCAGCACGGCCAGCAAGAGCAGCGCGGCGACTGCCAGCAATCCTCCCAGCAGCGTGGATATGGCTTGCATCGCGGGATGCCGCAACACCCAGCCGGCAGCGGGCAGGCACAGCAGCAGCAGGCAGAGCAGGTCGGCCAGTCGTTCGGCACCGAAGATGGCCAGGCTTTGACCGGCGCGCAAAGGCTGGCGCGCCAGCATCAGGCCGCGCGCCGCCTCGCCGACATTGCCGGGCGTGGGCGTGAAGGCGTAGCCCGCGAGGTACAGGCGCAGGCCCTGCAGCCAGCCGAAATGGCGACCGTAGTACGCCATCCAGAGCCGCCAGCGCAGGCCGCGCAGCAGGTAGTTGAGCAGGCACAGGCCCGCAGCCTGCGCGCCTGTCCAGGACCAGAGCAGCGCCAGCGAGGCCCTGGGGCTGTCGCCCCAAATCAGCAATGCGGCCGCGTAGGCCGTGGCCACCACGCCCAGCACCAGCAACAGGCGCTTGAAGGGCAGGCCGCCAAACGTAGCCGGCGCGGGTGCGCGGTTCACAGCCGGTGACTCAGGAAAATGGCCAGCCACAGCGCGCCGGCCGCCAGTATCCAGGGGTCGCGCAACATGTCGCGCGCCACGTCTTCGCCATGGCCTCGGTGCACCTGGTAGGTGTAGCGCAGCATGCCGAAAATCACCACCGGCACGGTGTAGAGCAGGCGTTCGCCGTGCTGCAGTTGCGCTTCGGGGCTGGTGGCAAACAGGCTGTAGGTGGTCAGCGTGGCGGTCATGGTCACGGCCATGAAAGTATCCAGCAGGGCGGACGGGTAGTGGGCCATCACGGCGCGCCGGCTGGCCTCTTCATGGAAGCTTTCAGCCTTGCGTTTGGCAAACCCCAGGAACAGGGCCACAAAAATACCGGTCAGCAGCAGCCAGCGCGAAGGCGGGATGCCGACGGCCACCGTGCCGGCCAGCAGGCGCAGCATGAAACCCGAGGCGATGATGGACACATCGACCACCGGCACTTGCTTGAGCCGCCACGAATACGCCAGGTTGAGCAGCACGTAGGCCGCCAGCAGCACCAGCAATGTCCGGTTGCCCGCCGCCAACAACAGCCCCGCCACCAGCAGCAGGCCGGCCAGCACCAGGGCCACGGGGACAGCCACCGCGCCGCTGGCCAGGGGCCGCTTGCGTTTGGTCGGGTGCAGGGCGTCGCTGGCGCGGTCATGCCAGTCGTTGATGATGTAGACCATGCTGGAGAGGCAGCAGAACGCGGCAAAGGCGTGGATGACGCGCACATCCAGCGCCGTGTCCAGCCAGTTCTGGCTGAACACCAGGCCGGCGAACACGAAGACGTTTTTCAGCCACTGGTGCGGCCGCATCAGCCGGACCAGGGCCAGCGGGGAAGAAGACGGCGAGGATGAGGAAGGCAAAGAGGGCATCAGGAAGGGAGGGAAACACCCCGTGGGCAAGCGGGCTTCAAGCATAACTGACCGGGATTCCCGAATACGGCCAAAATGGGGCCATGTCTTTTGCACCCGCCGCCTCCCTCGCCTCCCCTCCCGCCACCCTGCCTGCCGTCTCGCCCCGCGCCCTGGAACTGATCCAGGCCCTGGTGCGCATAAACACCGTCAGCGACAACAGCAATCTGGAACTGATCCATTTCGTGCGCGACGAGCTCGCCCGGCTGGGCGTGGCCAGCCGCATCACCACCAATGCCGGCAAGACCAAGGCCAACCTTTTCGCCACGCTGGGCGAAGGCAAGCCTGCCGGCATCATCCTGTCGGGCCATACCGATACCGTGCCCTGGGATGGCCAGGACTGGACGCTGGACCCGCTGTCGGCCGCCATCGAGGGCGGGCGGCTCTACGGCCGCGGCAGCTGCGACATGAAAGGTTTTATCGGCATGGCCCTGGCCCACGCCGGCGATTTCCTGAACAGCCAGGCACCTTTCGCGGTTCACCTGGCGCTGAGCTATGACGAGGAAGTCGGCTGCCTGGGCGTGCGCGGGCTGATCGCCGACATGAAGGACGCCGGCATTGCGCCGCTGGCCTGCATCGTCGGCGAACCCACCAGCATGGTGCCGGCGACAGCGCACAAGGGTGTCTACCGCTACAAATGCTGCGTGCGCGGCAAGGAGGCGCATTCCTCGCTGACGCCGCAGTCGGTCAACGCCATCGAGATGGCGGCGCGCGTGGTCGGCAAGCTGCGCGACATGGCCGAGGGCTTTGAGGCCAACGAGCCGCGCTACGAGGGCTTCGACGTTCCCTTCAGCACCGCCAGCGTCGGGCAATTCCACGGCGGCATCGCCGACAACGTGGTGCCGCGCGACGCCGAGTTCCGCTATGAATTCCGCAACCTGCCCACGGCCGACGCCCTGGCCATGCAGCGCGAAATACGGGCTTACGCGGAGCGCGCGCAGCCGGCGATGAAAAAAGTCGCACCCGACGCGGGCTTCAGCTTTGAAACGATTTGCGAAGTGCCGGCCTTCCTGGGCTCGGCCGGCGACGACGTGACCCGGCTGGCGCAGCGCCTGGCCGGCACCGAGCAGACCACGCTGGTCGCCTTCGGCACCGAAGCCGGCATCTTCAAGGGCGCGGGCATTCCCACCGTGGTCTGCGGGCCTGGCAGCATCACCCAGGCGCACCAGCCCGATGAATTCGTGAGCCTGGAACAGCTCGCGCGGTGCCAGGCCTTTATGCAGGGTTTGATCGCGACAAAACAGATCGCCTGATCACCCGCCCCCTAAAGCAAAACGCCTGACTGAGTCAGGCGTTTTGCTTGGGGAATCCGAAAGTCAGGTCCTGATTCGGCCATCGCCGGTCAGCATGGACAGCTCCACAAAGCTCGAAGCCACGTGATCCGTCGGCGAAAACGACACGGAAAAACCGCCCAGCGACTGAGTGCCGATGGCTTCCAGGCCGGAGATCAGCGACTCACGGCTCATCTTGGCGCCGCCGCGCTTGAGGCCCTCCACCAAAACCTTGGCGGCCACGTAGCCTTCCATGCTGGAGAAATTGACCTTCGCATCCTTGCCGGCCGCCTTCACCGCGTCGGTAAACTCGCGCACAATCGGCCGCGCTCCGTTGTAGGGCGAAGGCATGACCTGCGACACCACCACGCCGGCGCCGTCCTTGCCCAGCTCGTCGGCCAGCGCCTGCGTGCCGACAAATGACACGTTGTAGAACGTGCCGCCATAGCCGGCCTTGCGGGCTTCGCGGATAAAGGCGGCGCAGGCCTTGTAAGCACCGATCTGTACCACTGCGTCAGGCCCTGCGGCCACCAGCGTGGTGACGGCCTTGGCCACGTCCACCGTATTGCGCTCGACTGTCGCCTGCGCCACGGGCTTGAGGTTCTGCGCACCCAGGGCCAGCACCACGCCGTCCAGCCCGGCCTTGCCGTAGGCATCGTTCTGGTAGAACACCGCGATTTTTTTCAGCCCCAGGGCGGTCAGCTGTTTGACGATAAGGCCGGTTTCGTCGTTATACGAAGCGCGCACGTGGAAGGCATATTTGTTGAAGGGGTCACGCAAGGCCATGGCGCCGGTAAACGGCGCGATAAACGGGACCTTGTCTTTGGTAGCCATCGGCAGGGCGACGATGCTGGTGGGTGTGCCGATGTAGCCAAACAGTGCAAACACTTCGTCGTCGATCAGCTTGCGGGTATTTTCGGCACAGCGGGTGGGCTCATAGCCGTCATCGAGGTTGCGGATCTCGATCAGGCGCTTGTTGACGCCACCCTGTTCGTTCACCTGGTCGAAGTACACCTTCGCGCCCTGGTAGAACTGGATGCCCAGTTGCGCAGCCGGGCCGGTGAAAGGGGCCGACTGGCCCAGGATGATCTTGTCGGCCTGGGCATGGGCGATGTTGAAGCCGGCCAGCATGGAAGCGCCGGCGACGGTGGAGAATTTTCTGCGAGTGAGATTCATCCCTTCATTCTCGCAACACAACTTACAGTAAGGTTACCCTTTTGGTAACAGGACGAAAGCCCGTGAGATTGGTCACTACTTTGGTCTTACTTCAAGCTTTGTTTGTCAGTAATTTGCCAGCTTTTTGCCGCTTTTCGCGGATGCGGCTTATTCCCTGACCCGCCCGGTCGCGTCGATCAGGCTGAGTTCGACCAGCTTGGAGCCCACGCGGTCGCCGTCGAAGTGGACGCGAAAGCCGCCCAGGTTCAGGTCCTGCAGGCTGTCCAGCGCCTTGCGCAGCTTGGCCCGGGTCGGGTCCTTGCCGGCCTTGCGCAGGGCTTCGGTATAGGTCCAGGCGGCGATGTAGCCTTCGAGCATGTAGACATTGGACTTGCCGAGCTTGGCCGCCAGCGCGTCGGCCTGCAGCTCCCGCACCAGCACGCTCTTGGCGTTGTCCGACTTGGGCGTGACACGCACCACCACCACGCCGGCGCCGGCCGCGCCCAGCTGTTCGGCCAGCAGGCTTTCGCCGGTGCTCGAAAAACCGTAGATGGGCCCGCGAAAGCCCTTGGCGCGCAAGTCGCGTATGGCGCTGGCCGCGCCCGCAGCGTCGCTGATCACCAGCACTGATTCGGGTTTTTTTCCCAGCACCTGGTCCACGCTGGTGGCGACGCTGCCGCCTGAAAGGGCCGACTTGGCCACAAGGTTGGCGCCCAGGCCGCCCATGGTGCGTTCGGCCGAATCCAGCGCCGCGAGCGACTCCGGGTCCTTGCCGTGCAGGATGGCCAGCTTGCGCATGCCCAGGGTTTCGGCATGGCGCGTGATCATGGCGGCCTCTTCCGAATAGCCGGGCCGCACCGAATAGACATTGGGGTAGAGGGAGCCGCGCAGCTCGTCGGCGCCGGCCATGGGCGCGAACAGCAGGATGTCCGTGTCCTTGAGAAGCGGGTTGACGGCGGTGACCTGCGGCGAGCCGTAGTAGCCGAACAGCGAGAACACTTTCTGGTCCAGCAGTTTTTTGGTGTTGGCCAGCGTGGTGTCGGGGTTGCCCATGTCGTCCAGCGTGCTGAGCTCGATCTTGCGGCCGTTGACCCCGCCGCCCGCGTTGACGCGGTCGAAGTAAAGCCGTGCGCCCTGCGCGAAAGGCAGGGCCAGTGTGGCGCCGGGCCCTGTCATCGCCAGGGACTGGCCCAGCGTGACAGCGGTCTTGCTGATACCGTCCTCGGCTTTGGCCCCTGTCGCGAGCAAGCCGGCCAGGGCCGCTACCATGCTGATTCTGGCGGCGGCGTGGAATGCCCGCATTCCGTTCATTGTTGTAATCATGAAGTATGTGTCTCCCCCGGGTTACCCCGATGACTATCAATATAAAGTTGAACCATGAGCAATACCATCAGCATCTCCCCTAAGGCCACGGCCCACCCTGACGCCGGGCTGAAGCCGGCCGCCGTGCAGGTGCTCGGCGCCTGCCCGCACGACTGCCCGGACACCTGCTCGCTGCTGACCACGGTGGAAGGCGGCGTAGCCACCCGCGTGCAGGGCAACCCCGACCATCCCCACACCGGCGGCGTGCTGTGCAACAAGGTCTCGCGCTACACCGAACGCACCTACCACCCCGAGCGCCTGCTGCAGCCGCTCAAGCGCAGCGGCCCCAAGGGCAGCGGACAGTTCGAGCCGGTGAGCTGGGAGGCCGCACTGGCCGATATCGCTTCTCGCCTCAAAGCCATCGCGGCGCGCGAGCCCGAAGCCATCGTCCCCTACAGCTATGCCGGCACCATGGGCCAGGTGCAGGGCGAAAGCATGGCCGGGCGTTTTTTCAACCGGCTGGGTTCGTCTTTCCTGGACCGCACCATCTGCTCCTCGGCCGGGGGTGAGGCCCTGGTGCAGACCCTGGGCGCCAAGGTCGGCATGCGGGTGGAGTTTTTCGCCGAGTCCAAACTGATCATCATCTGGGGCAGCAACTCCATCGGCAGCAACCTGCATTTCTGGCGGTATGCGCAGCAGGCCAAGCGCGACGGCGCCAGGCTCGTCTGCATAGACCCGCGCAGAAGCGAAACCGCCGAGAAATGCCATGAGCACATCGCGCTGCTGCCCGGCACCGACGCCGCGCTGGCGCTCGCGCTGATGCACGAGCTGATCACCCACGACTGGCTGGACCACGACTACATCGCGCGCCACACCCTGGGCTGGCAAGACCCCGACGGCGGGCTGCGCGAGCGAGCGCTGCAGTGGAGCCCCGAGCGCGCCGCCGCCGTCTGCGGCGTGCCGGCCGAACAGATCCGCTCGCTGGCCCGCGACTACGGTGAATGCATGCTGAACAAGCAGCCCGCGGCCATACGCCTGAACTACGGCATGCAGCGCGTGCACGGCGGCGGCAACGCG
This sequence comes from Polaromonas sp. P1_G1, assembly GCF_056405595.1. NCBI lineage: Bacteria > Pseudomonadati > Pseudomonadota > Betaproteobacteria > Burkholderiales > Comamonadaceae > Polaromonas > Polaromonas sp. P1_G1. Next base: position 7,696 of record NZ_JBFUBU010000080.1, on the reverse strand, counting down.
GCCCGCGCCATCGCCTGCCTGCCCGCGCTCACGGGCGCCTGGCGGCACCGCGCCGGCGGCGTGCTGCTGAGCAGTTCGGGCCAGTTCCCGGTGGACAGGGCGGCGCTGCAGCGGCCCGAGCTGCTCAAGGGCCGACAGCCGCGCACCATCAACATGAGCACCATAGGCAACGCGCTGCTGGCGCCGGCATCAAAGCAATTCGGCCCGAAAATCGAGGCGCTCATCGTCTACAACAGCAACCCGGTGGCGGTGGCGCCCGAGTCCGGCAAGGTGGTGCAGGGTTTTGCGCGCGAAGACCTGTTCACCGTGGTGCTCGAGCATTTCCAGACCGACACCGCCGATTACGCCGATTACATCCTGCCGGCCACCACGCAGCTGGAGCACTGGGACGTGCACGGCGCCTACGGCCACACCGACGCCTTGCTGAACCGTCCGGCCATCGCGCCGCTGGGCCAGGCCAAGCCCAACACCCAGATATTCCGCGAACTGGCCGCCCACATGGGTTTGGATGAACCCTGCTTTTCCGACAGCGACGAGCAGCTGTGCCGCGCGGTGTTCGGCGACAAGGTCGACTTCCAGCAACTGCTGGACAAGGGCTTCGCCACGCTGGACCTGCCCGACGCGCCCTTTGCCGACGGCAACTTCCCCACGGCCTCGGGCCGCTGCGAATTCTTCAGCGCACGGCTGGCGGCCGAAGGCTCTGACGGCCTGCCCGGCCACGTACCCAACCATGAAGCCGCAGGCAGCTCGGCGCAGTTCCCGCTGGCCATGATCTCGCCGCCGGCGCGCAACTTCCTGAATTCGAGCTTCGTCAACGTCAAAAGCCTGCGCGACATCGAGGCCGAGCCGGTGCTGGAGATCCACGCCGACGACGCCGCGGCCCGCGGCATCACCACGGGCGCCATCGTCAAGGTCTTCAACCAGCGCGGCGAGTACCGGGTCAAGGCCGAGGTTTCCACGCGGGCCCGGCCCGGCGTGGTCAACGGCCTGGGCATCTGGTGGCGCAAGCTGGGCCTGGACGGCACCAACGTCAACCAGCTGACCAGCCAGCACCTGACCGACATGGGCCGCGGCCCGGTGTTTTACGACTGCCTGGTGCAGGTGCAGCGCGAGCCGCAGGCCGCCTGAGCGCCTGAACGGAGTTCCGGTGAAACGCGGCACGCTCAAACGCACGCTGGCCGTGGCGCTGGCCGCGGGCCTGGGCCTGGCGGGCTGCGCCGACCTGGGTTATTACTGGCAGTCCGTCAGCGGCCACCTGCAGATGCTCAACGCAGCCCGCCCGGTGGACGACTGGCTGGGCGACGCGCAGGCCTCCGAGCAGCTGAAAAGCCGGCTGGCCCTGTCGCAGCGCATACGCAGCTTTGCCGTGAGCGAACTCAAGCTGCCCGACAACCCCAGCTACCGGCGCTATGCCGACCTGCGCCGCAGCGCCGTGGTCTGGAACGTGGTGGCTGCGCCCGAGTTCTCGCTGACCCTCAAGACCTGGTGCTTTCCGATCACGGGTTGTGTGGGCTACCGCGGCTATTTCAATGAGGCCGAGGCGCGCGCCGAGGCCGAACGGCTCAAGGCGCAAGGCCTGGAGACCAGCGTCTACGGCGTGCCCGCCTATTCGACGCTGGGATGGATGAACTGGGCCGGCGGCGACCCGCTGCTCAACACCTTCATCGGCTATCCCGAAGGCGAACTGGCGCGGCTGATCTTTCACGAACTCGCGCACCAGGTGGTCTACGCCAGCGGCGACACCATGTTCAACGAATCTTTCGCCACCGCCGTCGAACGGCTGGGCAGCCAGCGCTGGCTGGACAGCGAGGCCCTCAGGGGCAACCTGAAGGCCCAGCAGGACTACGCCCAATTCGACGGGCGGCGCCGACAGTTCCGCGCGCTGGCGCTGGCCACACGGCTTGAACTCGCCGCGATCTACGACAAAAAACCGGCGACGGACGCCGGCAAAGCCGCGCAGGCCGCTCTGAAGGCCCAGGCGCTCCAGCGTTTTCGCGACGGCTACGCCAGCCTCAAGGCCTCGTGGGACGGCTTCGCGGGCTACGACCCCTGGGTGGCGCGCGCCAACAACGCGGCCTTCGGCGCGCAGGCCGCCTATGATGAGCTGGTGCCCGGCTTCGAGGCTTTGTTCGAGCACGAAGGCCGCGACTGGCAACGGTTTTATGATGCGGTCAAAGGACTGGCCGGGCTGCCCAAAGAAGAACGGCGCAAGGCGCTTCAAATGCACAACACCCACAACAACACGGAGACCTCGAATGGCTGACATCCACATCCAGCGCGAACACACCTTGGGCCTTCTTGAGGCGCGCAAGATCGCCTTCAAGTGGGCCGAGCAGGTCGAAGAAAAGTTCGACATGGAATGCACCTACGAAGAGGGCAAGACCGAAGACCTGGTCAGCTTCACCCGCTCGGGCGTTAGCGGCACGCTGGCGGTCACCAAAGACAGTTTTGACCTCAACGCCAAGCTCGGTTTCCTGCTGGGTGCCTTCAAGGACAAAATTGAAGGCGAGATCGTAAAAAACCTGGACACCCTGATCGCAAAGAAACCCGCCGCCAAAAAGGCCGCGGCTAAAAAGAAGGCCGCCTGAGAAGCTACTGAAATTCAAGGGCGCTGCCCGTGAGCTACAACCTGGCCCGCTTCGACCTGGTGTCCGTGCGCCTGGCGGTGGCCTGCGCCCAAACCGGCAGCCTGACCGCAGCGGCGCGCGACTCGCACCTGGCATTGGCCGCGGCCAGCCGGCGCATCCGCGAACTCGAAGACGCGCTGGGCGAGGCCTTGTTTGAGCGCCACGCGCGCGGCCTGTTGCCGACAGCGGCCGGGCGCGTCTTCGTCAAGCACGGCCTGACCTTGCTGCAAACCATGGAACAGCTGGGCGGCGAACTGGCCGACCTGCGGCGCGGCATCGCGCGCCACATACGCCTGTGCGCCAGCAGCGCGGCCATAAGCCAGTTCCTGCCGCCGTTGCTCGCGCGTTACGGCGAGCTGCACCCGCAGGTGCACATAGACCTCGAGGAGCAGGTGTCCGAGGCGGTGGTGGCCACCCTGCGCGAAGGCCGGGCCGACGCGGCGGTGTTTGTCGAAGGGCCGGACACCACGGGCCTGGACACCCGCCTGTTTCGCGAAGATGAACTGGTGCTGATCCTGCCGGCCGGCCATGCCCTCGCGCGCAGCAAGGCGCCGCTGGCTTTTACCGATGCGCTCGACGGCATGCAGGTGCGCAGCTTCGACGCGGTATGCCACATGGTGGCCTCGGGCCTGGGCGTGGCCATCCTGCCCAAGGGCGCGACGCTGCCTCTCATCAAAAGCATGAAGCTGGGCTGGCGGCCGCTGGCCGACGCCTGGGCCAGGCGCCGCCTGCTGGCAGCCACCATGGCCGGCCAGCCCGATGCGGCCATTTCCGCGCTGGTGGACTTCCTGGTGGCGCCTGCCGCTGCCCTGCCTTCGCAAAACGCGAAAGCCCGAGCCCCAAAGCGGTAATGGACGGGGTGGGCTGCGGGCTGCACACTGCCGCCCATGGCCACTGAACAATCCCTTCCCACTCCCGTCGCCTCCGGCCCGCTTGCCGGCCTCAAAGTGCTGGAGCTGGGCCAGCTGATCGCCGGGCCCTTCGCGGCCAAGACGCTGGCGGACTTCGGCGCCGACATCATCAAGATCGAAACCCCGGGCGCGGGCGACCCGCTGCGCAAATGGCGTTTGCTGAAAGACGGCACCTCGGTCTGGTGGCAGGTGCAGTCGCGCAACAAGCGCTCGGTGGCGCTGGACCTCAAAAGCCCCGAGGCGCAGGACATCGTGCGCCGGCTGGCGCTTGACGCCGACGTGCTGATCGAGAATTTCCGCCCTGGCGCCATGGAAGGCTGGAGCCTGGGGCCCGACGAGCTGCTGGCGCTGAACCCGCGTCTCATCATGCTGCGCATCAGCGGCTACGGCCAGACCGGCCCCTACCGCGACAAGCCGGGCTTCGGCGTGGTGGCCGAGGCCATGAGCGGCCTGCGCCACCTGACGGCCGAGCCGGGCCGCGTGCCGGTGCGCGTGGGCGTGAGCATTGGCGACACGCTGGCCGCGCTGCACGGCGTGATCGGCATCCTGCTGGCCATGCAGGAGCGCCAGCGCTCCGGCAAGGGCCAGGTGATAGACGTCGCGCTCTATGAAGCGGTCTTCAACTGCATGGAAAGCCTGCTGCCCGAATACAGCGCTTTCGGCGCGGTGCGCGGCGCGGCCGGCAGCGCCCTGCCCGGCATCGCGCCCAGCAATGCCTACCTGTGCAAGGACGGCGGTTATGCGCTGGTTGCGGGGAATGGCGACAGCATTTTCAAGCGGCTCATGGCCACCATAGGCCGTGCCGACCTGGGCAGCGACCCGGCCCTGGCGGACAACGCCGGCCGCGTGGCACGCGTCGAAGAAATCGACGCGGCCATAGGCCAATGGACTTTGGGCCTCACGGTGGACGAGGTGCTGGCGGCGCTCGACAAGGTCTCGGTGCCAGCAGGCCGCATTTACACGGTGGCCGACATCGCGGCCGACCCGCACTACCAGGCGCGCGGCATGCTCGACGAGCTGCGCATGGAAGACGGCAGCCTGCTGGCCGTGCCCGGCATCGTGCCCAAACTCTCGCGCACGCCGGGCGGCCATCGCCGCAACGCGCCTCAAATCGGCCAGGACACAGATGCCGTGCTAAGCGAGATGGGCTTGTCGGCCGTACAGATCCAAGCCTTGAAAGACAAAGGCATCGTGGCCGGAAAGGACGCGGACGCAGCATGAAAAAACGCATTCACTTCAATGAGGTCGCCACGCGCGACGGCTTCCAGATCGAGTCCAATTTCATTGCCACCGACGACAAGGTGGCGCTGGTCGACGCGCTGAGCGAGTGCGGTTACGCCAAGATCGAAGTCACCTCTTTCACCTCGCCCAAGGCCATTCCCATGCTGCGCGACGCCGAAGAGGTCATGGGCCGCATACGCCGCGTGCCCGGCGTGGAATACACGGTGCTGGTACCCAACCTGCGCGGCGCGGAGCGCGCGCTGGAGTCGCGCGCCGACGAGCTCAACCTCGTGATGTCGGTCTCGGAAACCCACAACCTGGCCAACCTGCGCATGCCCCGCGAGAAAAGTTTTTCCGCGCTGTCCGACGTGATTCGCCATGTGGACGGACGCACGCCCATCAACGTGTCGCTGTCCTGCTGCTTCGGCTGCCCGATGGAGGGCGAGGTGGCCGAGGAGGAAGTGCTGCGCTGGAGCGAGCGCTTTGCCGCCTTCGGCGCGGACCGCGTGCGCGGCCTCACGATTTGCGACACCACCGGCATGGCGCACCCGGCCCAGGTCGCCCGCATGGTTGAGGTGCTGCAGCAGCGCTTCAAAAACCTGCAGCTGACCCTGCACTTCCACAACACGCGCGGCATGGGGCTGGCCAATGTGCTGGCCGCCGTGCAGGGCGGCATCACGCGCTTTGACGGCTCGCTGGGCGGTCTGGGCGGCTGCCCCTACGCACCCGGCGCCAGCGGCAACATCAGCAGCGAGGACGCCATCCACATGCTCGACGCCATGGGCTACGACACCGGCATGGACATTCCGCAGCTGCTGGACGTGGCGCGCCAGATGCCGGCCATCGTCGGCCATGAAGTGCCCGGCCAGGTCGCCAAGGCCGGCCGCATCACTGATCTGCACGAACCACCGCCTTATGTGGCGGAACTGAGGGCGGCATCGGCATGATCGCCAGTCTTGACCACCTCGTGCTGACCACGGATGACGAACAAGCCTGTGTGGATTTCTACACCCGCGTACTTGGCATGACGCTGGAAACCTTCACCGGTGGCACGCCGCCCGTGGAACGCAAGGCCTTCAAGTTCGGCAGCCAGAAGATCAACCTGCACGTCAAAGGCCGCGAGTTCGAGCCCAAGGCCCACCTGCCGGTGCCGGGCGCGCTGGACCTGTGCTTTCTGGCCAGCGTCCCGCTTGCCGACGTAATCGCCCGCCTTGAACGCGAGCGTTGGCCGGTGATTGAAGGCCCCGTGCTGCGCACCGGCGCGACGCAAAAGATCCGTTCGGTCTATGTGCGCGACCCCGACCTGAATTTGATAGAGATTTCCGAACCCGCCTGAAAACGGCATCCAAAAACTACGACAGGAGACAAGACCATGGCCTTTATTTCCCGCAGAACACTGCTCACCGTCGCCGGACTCAGCACGGCCGCCTGGCTCAACCCGGTGCGCGCGCAGCTCGCCGGCAAACCCGTCACGCTGGTGGTGCCCACGGCGGCCGGCGGCACCACCGACATCGCTGCGCGCATGCTGGCCGAGCCGCTGGGCAAGATACTGCAGACCTCGGTGGTCGTGGACAACCGCGGCGGCGGCAACGGCAACATTGCCGGCCAGATGGTGGCGCGCGCCCCGGCCGACGGCACCAGCCTGCTGGTGCAGTACTCAGGCTACCAGTGCATCACGCCGCTGATCCAGCCGGTGGCGGGCTTCGACCCGGCGACCAACCTCAAGCCCCTGGGCCATTTGATCGACGCGCCGCAACTGCTGGTGGTGCGCGGCAACTTCCCGGCCGACAACTTCGCGGACTTCCTCAAGTACGTGAAGGCCAACCCCGGCAAGGTCAACTACGCCTCCAGCGGCAACGGATCGTTGCAGCACGTGACCACCGAGCTGCTCAAGGACCTGACCAAGACCTTTATGGTGCACATCCCCTACCGCGGTACCGGCCCGGCGCTCACCGACCTGCTGGCCGGCACCGTGGACTTCACTATCACCACCCCACCGCCGCTGTTGCCCCATATCCGCGCCGGCAAGCTCAAGGCGCTGATGGTCACCGGCCGCACCCGCCTGGCCGCGCAGCCCAACGTGCCGACCGCCACCGAAGCCGGCGTGCCGCTGGTGGCCTCCTCGTGGTTCGCGGTCTACGGGCCGACGGGCTTGTCCGCCGACCTGCAAGGCCGGCTGTCGCTGGCGATCAAGCAGGTGGTGGAGTCGGAAGGCTTCAAGAAGCGCGCCGAAGAGCAAGGGGCCAAGGCTGTGGTTATGGGTGGTGCCGAGCTGGCTGCTTTGGGGGATAACGAGCGGAAGATGTGGGGGCGGATTGTGAAGTTGGCCAATATCAAGGCCGATTGAGTTTTTGTTATCTCTGCTGGGGCTGGCTGGCCGGGGGTAGCCCGGCGGCTACTCACTTTTCTTTTGCTTCGCCAAAAGAAAAGTAAGCAAAAGAAAAGGCGACCCTGGTTGCTGCGTCCCTCCGCTGCGCTACGGGCAACCTGCGGTGCTCGGTTCAGGCGGGGTCTCGCTAAACTCGCTACGCTGCGCTTCGCTCAGACAACGCGATCCCTGATCCGCCTGAACCTGCGCTCCTCGGCGCATCCACAAGGGGTGGGGAAGAAATACCAGTACAGAAGAAACAAGGACTCGCCGTGGCGAGTCCTTGTTGGTCTTGGTTTGTTCTTTGGTATTTGTCTTCTGTTCCTGATCCCGCTCCCGATTGCCCCCGTCCTGGCTGGGCCGAGGAGCGCAGAGACAAGCGGATCAGGGATCGCGTTGTCTGAGCGAAGCGAGTTTAGCGAGACCCCGCTTGGCTCGAGCACCGCAGGTTGCCCGTAGCGAAGCGTAGGGACCCAGACTGCGGGTCGCCTTTCTTTTGCTTACTTTTCTTTGGCGAAGCAAAGAAAAGTGAGTCGCCGCCGGGCGACCCCGGCCAGCAACCCTCAGCA
>NZ_JBFUBU010000079.1:0-12591 GCF_056405595.1 Polaromonas sp. P1_G1 | reverse complement strand
GTTCAGGCGGGGTCTCGCTAAACTCGCCTTCGGCTCAAACAACGCGATCCCTGATCCGCCTGAACCTGCGCTCCTCGGCGCATCCACAAGGGGTGGGGACAGGAATACCGAACAGCCGGAGTTCGGGCATTTTCAATAAAGCTGCCCCAGTTTTTCAAGCCGCGTGCAGTTTGTGCGCAGCCGGGAAACCGCGAAGCCCTGACTTATTGCAGGCCGAACTCGCCGCCGCGCTMTATCGCGCGCTGGTAGGCGGGCCGGGCGTGGATGCGCGCCAGGAAATCCATCAGGCGCGGCCGGCTTTCATTGAGCCCGCCGCGCGCAGCGGCGGCTTCGAGCGGGAAGCTCATCTGGATGTCGGCGCCGCTGAAGTCGGCGCCAGCAAACCAGCCGCCCTGGGGCAGCGACATTTCCAGGAAGTCCAGGTGCTGGCGCAGCTGCGGCTCGATGAAGGTCTTCTTGACCTTGCCGGCGATGCCGCGGGCGATCGGCTTCACAAAAAACGGCATGGGCGAGTTCTCGATCTTGTCGAACACCAGCTTGAGCAAAAGCGGCGGCATGGCCGAGCCTTCGGCGTAGTGCAGCCAGTAGGTATAGCGCAGGTGCTCGGGCGTGCCGGCCGCGGGGGCCAGCCGGCCGGCGCCGTAGCGCCCCACCAGGTAGTCGATGATGGCGCCCGATTCGGCCAGCGTGAGCTCGCCGTCGGTGATCACGGGCGACTTGCCCAGCGGGTGCACGGCGCGCAGCGAGGGCGGCGCCAGCATGGTCTTGGGGTCGCGCTGGTAACGCTGGATTTCGTAGGGCAGGCCCAGCTCTTCCATGAGCCAGAGAATGCGCTGCGAGCGGGAGTTGTTAAGGTGGTGCAGGGTGATCATGGGGATTCCGGAAACGGTGGGTGCCATGGTAGGCCATCCCCGTCGGCCTTGAAGCCGCCGCGGCGCGCACCGCGGCCGGGGGCTTTTGCACCCGACAGGGGCAGGCTGGCACCACAAGCAGGCATTTTGTACACAATCCCGCCGCTGATCGCATACAAAATCTGGCACAAGCCTTGCACTCAAGGCTGGCATGAACGCCCTTGCCAGCCCCACGCCCGCCGCCATTGAAGCCGTCGCGCTGACCAAACGGTACGCGCCGCAGGACCGGCCGGCGGTGGACGGCATCAACCTGCGCATCGCCAGCGGCAGCTACTGCTGCCTGCTGGGGCCTTCGGGCTGCGGCAAGAGCACCACGCTGCGCATGATGGCGGGCCACGAGTCCGTCACCAGCGGGGACATCCTGCTGGACAACCGCAACATCACCAACCTGCCGGCCGCCGGCCGCGGCACGGCCATGATGTTCCAGAGCTTCGCGCTGTTCCCGCACCTGTCGGCGCTGGACAACGTGGCCTTCAGCCTCAAGATGAAAGGCGTGGACAAGGCGGCGCGGCGGCAACAGGCCGGGGCCCTGCTGGAGCGGGTGGCCATGGGCCACCTGGCCGAACGCAAGCCGGCCGAGCTTTCGGGCGGGCAGCAACAGCGYGTGGCGCTGGCGCGCGCGCTGATCACGCAGCCGCGCGTGCTGCTGCTGGACGAGCCGCTGTCGGCGCTGGACCCGTTGGTGCGCATCCAGATGCGCGCCGAGCTGCGCCGCTGGCAGAAGGAGCTGGGCCTGACCTTCATCCACGTCACGCATTCGCAGGAAGAGGCGATGGCGCTGGCCGACACCATGGTGGTGATGAACCACGGGCTGATCGAGCAGGTGGGTTCACCCCACGACGTCTACAACCGGCCCGCGAGCGAATTCGTCGCGCGTTTCATGGGCGGCCACAACGTGCTGGACACGCCGGCGGGCCGCATAGGCGTGCGCACCGACCACATGCAGATCACCCCGGCCGGCCAGGCGGCGCCCGACGCGGCGCACAACCGGCGCGCCGTGGTCACCGACGTCGAATACCAGGGCACCTATGTGCTGCTGGGCCTGCAAAACCCCGGCGTGTCGCTGAGCGCCAGCAGCACGGCGGAGCTGTCGGTGATGGTGCCGGAAGCGGCGTTCGCGGCCCGGCCTTATGCGCCCGGCGACAGCGTGCAGCTGTSGTGGGCGCCCGAGGCGGCGCACACGCTGCGGGCCGCGGCGCCTGCCTGACCATTTTTGTTTTTTGTTTTCAACCGTCCCTTCGCAAGAAGTTTCTACCCCCAGCACAGGAGTTTTCACCATGTCCGACGCTCTTCCTGATCACAAAGATTCCCAAGACATCGCCACCGACACCCCGGCAGGCGGCGTGGCCCGCCGCTCCCTGCTCAAGGGCACGGCCGGCATCCTGGCCACGGGCATGTTTCCCGCCGTGCATGCGCAGGAAAAAATCGTGCTGCGCTACCTGGGCACCGCGGTGAACCAGGACAAGGCGATTGCCGAGAAGTTCAAGGCCGACACCGGCATCACCATCCAGTACGTGGCCGTCACCACCGACGACGTGACCAAGCGCGCCGTGACCGCGCCCAACAGCTTCGACCTGATAGACACCGAGTACTTCTCGCTCAAGAAGATCGTGCCCACCGGCAACCTCAAGGGCATAGACACCAAGAAGATCAAGAACGCCGACAAGATCACCTCGCTGTTCACCACCGGCACGGTGGCCGGCAAGGCCGTGGGCGACCAGGGCACGGCGCCCAAGAAGGTGATTTACCTCGAAGGCGAAAAGAGCAAGGTCTTCGCCAAGAGCCCGACGCAGTTCATGTCGCTGATCCCCACGGTGTACAACGCCGACACGCTGGGCATACGCCCCGACCTGATYAAGCGCCCCATCAGCTCCTGGGCCGAGCTGCTGAACCCCGAGTTCAAGGGCAAGGCCGCGATCCTGAACATTCCGTCCATCGGCATCATGGACGCGGCCATGGTGGTGGAGGCCAAGGGCATCTACAAATACCCGGACAAGGGCAACATGACGAAGAAGGAGATCGACCTGACGATCGCCACCCTGATCGAGGCCAAGAAGACCGGCCAGTTCCGCGCGCTGTGGAAGGACTTCAACGAGTCGGTCAACCTGATGGCGTCGGGCGAGGTGGTGATCCAGTCGATGTGGAGCCCCGCCGTGACGGCCGTGCGCACCAAGGGCATCGCCTGCAACTTCCAGCCGCTGAAAGAAGGTTACCGCGCCTGGGCCGCCGGCTTCGGCCTGCCCGCCACGCTCTCGGGCAAGAAGCTGGACGGCGCCTATGAATTCATCAACTGGTTCCTCGACGGCTGGGCCGGCGCCTACCTGAACCGCCAGGGCTATTACAGCGCCGTGCTGGAAACCGCCAAGGCCAAGATGGAAGCCTACGAGTGGGCCTACTGGATGGAAGGCAAGCCGGCGTCGCAAGACATCAAGAGCCCCACCGGTGACGTCTTGGCCAAAGCCGGCGCGGTGCGCGACGGCGGCAGCTACGAAGCGCGCATGGGCGGGATTGCCTGCTGGAATGCGGTGATGGACGAAAACAACTATATGGTCCAGAAGTGGAACGAATTTGTAGCAGCCTGACCGTTTTGCCTTCTTACTCCCTCTCCCTCTGGGAGAGGGAACAAGAACCAGACCATGAGCACATCTACCGCCTCTTTGCCTTCACCCACGCGCGCGCCGGGCCGCAGCCTTGCCGCCTGGTGGCAGGCGCTGCCTCTGACGGCGGTGTTTGTGCTGTTCTTCCTGGTCCCGCTGGCGCTGGTGCTGGCGGTGAGTTTCTGGGACTTCAATGAATACGAGTTGCTGCCGGGCTTCACGCTGAAGAACTACTTCGCCATCTTCGACGGCTGCGGCAACACCGCCGAGCTGTGCGTGACCTTCAAGACCTATTTGTCGACCTTCAAGTTCAGCTTCCTGGTGTGGCTGATCACGCTGGTGACGGGTTTCACGGTGTCCTACTTCCTGGCGTTTCACGTGCGCTCGCAAGGGGTGCAGACGCTGCTCTTCGTGCTGTGCACCATCCCGTTCTGGACGTCCAACGTGATCCGCATGATTTCGTGGGTGCCGCTGCTGGGCCGCAACGGCCTGGTCAACCAGAGCCTGACGGGCCTGGGCGTGGTGAACCAGCCGGTGGAGTGGCTGCTGTTCTCCGACTTTTCGGTGGTGCTGGCCTTTGTGCACCTCTACACGATGTTCATGATCGTGCCCATCTTCAACTCGATGATGCGGATTGACCGTAGCCTGATCGAGGCGGCCAACGACAGCGGCGCCTCGGCCTGGCAGACGCTGTGGAACGTCATCGTGCCGCTGTCGCGCACAGGCATCATCATCGGCTCCATCTTCGTCATCACCATCGTGATGGGCGACTTCGTGACCATAGGCGTCATGGGTGGCCAGCAGATCGCCTCCATCGGCAAGGTCATCCAGGTGCAGACGTCCTACCTGCAGTTTCCGCTGGCGGCGGCCAATGCGGTGATCCTGCTGGCGCTGGTGCTGATGATCATCTGGGCCTTGACGCGCTTGGTCGACATCCGGAAAGAACTATGACCCCCACGCTTGTCACTTCGTGTACTACGCTGCCCCCCGAGGGGGCTGGCCTTGCTTGGGGCGGCCCGGCGCTGCGGCCCCTCCTGCGGAGGTTCTAAGCTATGTCCGATAAACGATCTACCGGTTTCTGGTTCCTGGCCGCATTTTTTGCGCTGTTCGTGCTCTTTCTCTACGGGCCGATGTTCGTCATCGTGCTGCTGAGCTTCCAGGGTCCGGAAGGCGGGCTGACCTTTCCGCTGCGCGGTGTCTCGCTGCACTGGTTCCACAAGCTGGCCGAGGGGCTGGGCGTGGTGGACATAGGCGCGGCGCTGAAACGTTCGCTGGGCCTGGGCCTGGCGGTGACGGCGTTCACGGTGGTGCTGTCGGTGCTGGCCGGCCTGGCTTTCCGCAAAAAGCTCGCGGGCGGCAATACCCTGTTTTTTGTGGTGGTGTCCAGCCTGATCATGCCGTCCATCATCGTCTCGCTAGGCATAGGCCTGGAGTTCCGGCTACTGGACAACGGCATCAAGAAGGCGCTGGAACTGTTCGGCATGTCCGGTGCGCTGGAAGACTACGGCACGGCGCTGGGCCTGTTCACCTCGGCGCTGGGCGCGCACCTGACCTGGACGCTGCCCTTCGGCCTGCTGATCATGTTCGCCGTGTTCAACCGCTTCAACCCGGCTTACGAAGAAGCCGCGCGCGACCTGGGCGCCACGCCGTGGCAGGGCTTTCGCCACGTGGTGCTGCCGCTGATCGCGCCCTCGGTGGTGGGCATAGGCATGTTCGGCTTTACCCTGAGCTGGGACGAAATCGCCCGCACCTCGCAGGCCATCGGCGACGTCAACACGCTGCCGCTGGAACTACAGGGCCTGACGACCACCGTCACCACGCCGTCCATCTACGCGCTGGGCACCGTCACCACCGTGGTGTCGCTGGGGGTGATGGCCCTGGCCATGGGCCTGGCCTGGTGGCTGGGCAGGCGGCAGAAAAAAGGACATCGATGACCCCCGCGAATACGGCAGCCCCCGCAACGCCCCTGACCGACAGTGAGATGTATGAGCGCGTGGTCTCAGCCATCCTCGACCACCGCCTGCCACCGGGCACCAAACTGGGGGAAGACAAGCTGGCCGGCGCCTTCGGCGTGTCGCGCACGCGCATACGCCCGGTGCTGGTGCGCCTGGCCAATGAGCAGGTGGTCACCCTGGTCCCGCATCGCGGCGCCACCGTGGCCCAGCCGACCGAACAGGAAGCGCGCGAGGTCTTCGAGGTGCGCCGGCTGATAGAGCCCACGCTGGTGGAGCTGTTCATCGCCAGGGCCAACGAGGCCGACATGCGCCAGCTCACGCGCTGCATTGACGACGAGGAAGCCGCGCGGCTGGCCGGCGACATGCACCGCGCGATCCGGCTGTCGGGCGACTTCCACCTGCAGATCGCCGAGCGCGCCGGCCACCAGACGCTGGGCCGCATCCTGCGCGAACTGACCTCGCGCACCTCGCTGATCCTGATGACCTACAGCACAGGCCACAAGGACAGCCGCGACGAGGCTGCCGCCTGCGGCTGCCGCGAACACCGCGTGCTGCTGGACGCCATCCGCCTGCGCGACGCGCGGGAAGCGACGCGCAACATGCGCGAGCACCTGACCCGCCTGGAGTCGCAGCTGCAGTTCACGCCGCCGGCGGGCGACGCGCCGGATCTGTCCAGCCTCTTTTCAGGCACGGTATAGGGCGCACCCGGGCATGCGCAGACTCCTTGTCATCAATCCGAATACTTCAGCGTCGGTCAGCGCGTTGCTGCAAACCCATGTGCAGGCCGCCGCCGGGCTGCATGTGCAGGTCAGCACCGTCACCGCGCGTTTCGGCGCGCCCTATATTTCGGACGAAGCCAGTTACGCGGTGGCCGCGCATGCCACGCTGGACGCCTGGGCGGCTGCCCTGGCAGGCGCGACCGAAGCGCCCGACGCGGTGCTGATAGGCTGCTTTGGCGACCCCGGGCTGCTGGCGCTGCGCGAAAGCAGCCCGGTGCCGGTCACCGGCCTGGCCGAGGCGGCCTTCATCGAGGCGGCGCGCCATGGCCGCTTTGCCATCGTCACGGGGGGTGAGCGCTGGGGGCCCATGCTGCAGCGGCTGGCCCAGGCGCTGGGCCATGCACCTTCGCTGGCCGGCATCCACACCGTCGCGCCGACCGGCGCGCAACTCGCCGCCGACCCGGCCGCCGCACGCACCCTGCTGGCCCAGGCCTGCCGCGATGCGGTGCGCCAGCTGGGCGCGCAGGCGGTGATCCTGGGTGGGGCGGGCCTGGCCGGCATGGCCGCGGCCCTGCAGCCCGGGGTCGGCGTGCCGCTTATCGACAGCGTGCTGGCCGGCGCCCATTGGGCCCTGCGCAGCCATGCGCCGCCGCCGCAGCGCGGCACGCCGGGCTTTGACGTGCCCTGGGAAAACCTCTCGCCAGAGCTGACGGCCTTGGGCTTGTAGTAGCCCGGTGGTCGGAGGCACCACCAGGGATATGTGAGCGCGCACTGCACTCCAGAAGCAGAAAGCCTAAAATGGCCTCGTGACCCCCCATAACATCCTGAATGCCGACCTGCATTGCCACTCTGTGGTGTCGGACGGCACGCTGACACCCGAGGCGCTGGCGGAACGGGCCAAGGCCAACGGGGTGGAACTCTGGGCCCTGACCGACCACGACGAAATCGGCGGCCAGCAGCGCGCCGCGGCGGCCGCCAAGGCCCAGGGCATGCACTACCTGACGGGCACCGAGGTTTCCGTCACCTTCGCCGGGCAAACGGTGCACATCGTGGGCCTGGGTTTTGACGCCGAAAACCCCGACATCATGCAAGGCCTGCGCAACACGCGCGGCGGGCGCGAGCAGCGCGCGATGGAAATGTCGGACTCGCTGGCCAAGGCCGGCATCAAGGGCGCTTACGAGGGCGCGCTGAAGTTCGTCGGCAACCCCGAGCTGATCTCGCGCACGCACTTCGCGCGCTTCCTGGTCGAAAGCGGCGTGTGCCGCGAAACCAATGAAGTCTTCCGCAAATACCTGACCGAAGGCAAGCCCGGCTACGTGCCGCACCGCTGGGCCACGCTGCGCGACGCCGTGACCTGGATCACCCAGGCCCAGGGTGTCGCGGTGATCGCCCACCCGGGCCGCTACAAGTTCACCCCCAACGAGGAATACGCCTTGTTCACCGAGTTCAAGTCCCACGGCGGGCGCGGCGTGGAGGTTGTCACGGGCAGCCACACGCCCCAGGAATACCTCAAGTACGCCGAAACGGCGAAGGAATTCGGCCTGGCCGCCTCGCGCGGCAGCGACTTCCACAGCCCCGACGAGAGTCACACCGACCTGGGCACCCTGCCCTTCCTGCCGGGCGAGCTGACACCGGTCTGGGAACTGCTGGCGGACCGCATCCAGTGATGGCCGGTTCCGCCAGAAACCACTCCCACGCCCCGACCGGCATCGCGCTCCTGGTGGGCGCGGTCGGCTGTTTCGCGGTACTGGACACCACCACCAAGGTCATTTCCAACAGCGTGCCGCTGCTGATGGCGCTGTGGTTCCGTTATGCCTTCCAGGCGGTGGCCACCACCCTGGCGGTGCTGCCTACGCGCGGCCTCTCGGTGCTGCGCACGGCGCACCCGAAGTTCCAGCTGCTGCGCGGCCTGCTGCTGCTGTTCACCAGTCTTTTTGCGTTCTTCAGCCTGCGGCACATGCCGGTGGGCGAGTTCACCGCCATCGTGATGATCACGCCGCTGGTCATCACCCTGCTGGCCTCGCTGACGCTGGGTGAGCGCGTGTCCTGGCTGCGCTGGACGCTGGTGGTGGGCGGCTTCGCGGGCACGATCATCATCATCCGGCCCGACGGCGACGACTTCAACTGGGCCATGCTGCTGCCGCTGGGCCTGGTGATCTGCAATGCCTGGTTCCAGATCCTGACCAGCCGGCTGGCGCGCACCGAAGACCCCTTGACCATGCATTTCTACACCGGCTGGGTGGGCACGCTGGCCGCCTCGCTGGCCCTGCCCTTTGTCTGGGCCTCGCTGGACTCCTGGACGCTGTGGGCCAGCCTGTGCCTCATGGGCCTGATGGGCACGGTCGGCCATTTCATGATGATCCTGGCCTACGGCCGCGCGCCGGTGTCCACGCTCACGCCTTTCATCTATGCGCAGATCGGCTTCGCCATGTTGGGCGGCTGGATCGCGTTTTCGCACGTGCCGGACCGCTGGTCCATGCTGGGCATGGCGATGATCGCCATCTGCGGCGCGGTGGGCGCCTGGCTGGCGGTGCGCCAGAGCCGCGTGCCGATCGAACCTGTCGAGTCTTGAATACGGCGATTGAAGACGCACCTGAAAAATCATGGCCCAGTTTTTTGAAGTCCACCCCGACAATCCGCACACCCGGCTGCTCAAGCAGGCGGTGGCGTTGCTGGAGCGCGGCGGCATCGCGGCCGTGCCGACCGATTCAAGCTATGCCCTGGTCTGCCACCTCGACGACAAGGCCGCGGCCGACAGCCTGCGCCGCATACGCGGGGTGGACGACAAGCACCACCTGACTTTGCTGTGCCGCGACTTGAGCGAGCTGGCCAATTACGCGCGCGTGGACAACAAGCAGTTCCGCTTGCTGAAAGCCGCCACGCCCGGGCCCTACACCTTCATCCTCGAAGCCAGCAAGGAAGTGCCGCGCCGCGTGAGCCATCCTTCGCGCAAGACAATCGGCCTGCGGGTGCCCGAGCACAAGGTGCTGCAGGCGCTGCTCGAGCTGCACGGCGCGCCGCTGCTGGCCACCACACTGATCCCGCGCGGCGGCGGCGAGCCGCTCAACGACGCGCACGAGATACGCGAATTGCTGGAGCACGAACTGGCCGCCGTGGTCGATGCCGGCGCCTGCCACCAGGAAGCCACCACGGTGATAGACCTGACGCCCATGGGCGAAGGCGGCGAGCCCGTGGTGGTGCGGCAGGGCCGGGGCGACTTGGCCTTGCTGGGCCTTTAGCTCGCGGACTTCCCTTCAAGCAGGGGCCGCGGAACTGGCTTTGCCAGGCCGCAGGCGCAGCGGCCCCCGAGGGGCTGGAGCCCGCGGCTCCAAGCCTGCCTGCGCAGGCTTGGACGGGCGACAGGGGCGAAGCGTCTCGCGAGCCGCGGCCTGCAAGGCCTCGGGAGCTACACGCAGTGAGCGACCGTGGGGGTCATAATTCAGCATGGATATCGCCAACCTGATTCAGACCGTCGCCATTTACGCCTTACCGGTGCTGCTCGCCATCACCATGTACGGCGTGGCCCGAAGCGAGGCCGCCCGTTATTTCGGCGACACCACCGCGGAAGAGATGGGGCGCATCAGCCTGAATCCCCTTCGGCATATCGACCCCATTGGCACCCTCGCCGTGCCCTTGCTGCTGTACTTCGCAACCTCGGGGGCTCTTCTTTTTGGCTATGCGAAGGCCCTGCCCATGGATTTCAGCCGGCTACGCAACCCCAAGCGGGACCTGATCTGGGTGTCGCTGGCGGGCCCTATGTCCAACTTCGCCCAGGCCTTCCTCTGGGCATTCGGCCTGCTGACGATGGGAGCCTTGGGTGTGGAGGAGTTGTTCTTTCTCAAAATGGCGCAGGCGGGCGTCATGGTCAATCTCGCCATGTGGGCGTTTAACCTTTTCCCGCTGCCACCGCTTGACGGCGGCCGCATCCTCATCGGCCTGTTGCCCATCAAGCTGGCGCAATGGCTGTCGCGCGTCGAACCCTGGGGCTTTTTTGTGGTGTTGGGCCTGGCCGTCATTGGCATCGTGGGAACGGTCTGGCTGCGCCCGCTGATGACGGCCGGTTATGCCATCATCAGCCTGCTTCTGACCCCCTTCATGTTCCTGCTTCGTTGAGGCTGGCGGCCTTCCTGCGATCCACCTCTATTCAATACCATGATGTCTTCCGACAAAACCACCCGCTTCCTGACCGGCATCACCACCACCGGCACGCCCCACCTGGGCAATTTCGTCGGCTCCATCCGGCCCTCGGTCCAGGCCAGCTTCCGTGCCGACGTGCGCAGTTTTTATTTCCTGGCCGACTACCACGCGCTGATCAAGTGCGACGAGCCCGCCCGCATCCAGCAGTCCACGCTCGAGATCGCCGCCAGCTGGCTGGCCGCCGGCCTGGACCCGGAGCGCGTGACCTTCTACCGCCAGTCCGACATTCCCGAGATCCCCGAGCTGACCTGGCTGCTGACCTGCGTCACCGGCAAGGGCGTGCTGAACCGTGCCCATGCCTACAAGGCCTCGGTCGACAAGAACGAGGCGGCCGGCAACGACCCGGACGCCGACGTCACCGCCGGGCTTTTCATGTACCCGGTGCTGATGGGCGCGGACATCCTGCTGTTCAAGACGCACAAGGTGCCGGTCGGGCGCGACCAGATCCAGCACATCGAGATGGCGCGCGACATGGCCCAGCGCTACAACCACCTCTACGGCGAGCACCTGGTGCTGCCCGAGGCGGTGATCGAGGAATCGGTCGCCCTGCTGCCCGGCCTGGACGGGCGCAAGATGAGCAAGAGCTACGACAACACGATTCCGCTGTTCACGCCGCGCGAGCAGATGCGCAAGCTGATCGCCGGCATCGTCACCGACTCGCGCGCGCCCGGCGAACCCAAGGACGTCGAGGGCTCGGCGCTGTTCCAGATCTACCAGGCCTTCGCCAGCGCCGAGGAAACCGAAGCGTTACGCAAGGCTTACGCCGAAGGCATCGCCTGGGGCGACGCCAAGCAGCTGCTGTTCGGGCGCATAGACCGCGAAGTCGCGCCCATGCGCGAGCGCTACCACGCCCTGATGGCCGACCCCGGCAAGATCGAGACCATCCTGCAGGCCGGCGCGCAAAAGGCCCGCGCCGAGGCCACGCCCTTCATGGCCGAGCTGCGGCGCGCCGTGGGCCTGCGCAACCTTGGCACCCGCCCGGCCACGCCCGGCAAAGCCAAGGCGGCCAAAAGCGCCGCGCCGGCCTTCAAGCAGTACCGCGAAAAGGACGGCCTGTTTTATTTCAAGCTGCAAGACGCCGAGGCCCGGGTGCTGCTGCAAAGCCGCGGCTTTGAAGCGCCGCGGGACGCCGCGCAGATGATTGCCGCGTTGCAGCAAGACGGCCAGGCGGCCCTGGCGGGGCTGCTGGCGCAGGGGCAGGTCCAGGTTTTGCCGGGCGTCAGCGACACCGACATGGTGGCGGCCTTGCGGTTTTTTGCGGAGGCGGCGGCCTCTTAGGAGCGGTCCACGGCCTGGGCCTTGTTGTTTTTTTGGATCAGCGTTCTGAAAAAATACCGCAATTGCCCGTTTATTTTTGCCCCAAAGTTGACACACAGCAGTTATGCTCGATGGCCAATAGGACCAATACTTTAGACCTGATTAATGAGTATTTTTGTAATAGATGACCACCCGCTCATGCGCGAAGCGGTTGTTATGTTGATCCGCCGCCTGAGCAGCAAGGCCACCGTGACCGAGCTGGACCGGCTCGCTGCCGTCATGCCAGCCGTGCAGGAACAGGGCATTCCCGAACTGATCTGCCTGGACTTGCGCCTGCCCGACACCAACGGTGTTTCCGGCGTGCGCGAGCTCAAGCAGCAATTCCCCGGCGTGCCCCTGGTGGTGCTGTCGGCCGCGCCGGCCCAGGACTACGAGGATCTCTCGATCGAAGCGGGTGCGGACGCCTACATCCAGAAGTCCGCAGGCGCCACCGAGATCTCCAACGTGCTGCGCGTGTTCCTCAGCGAAGACCTGGACCCGGAACCCTCCACCCCGACCGAAAAGCTCTCCAAGCGGCAAAAGCAGCTGCTGGTGATGCTGGACAAGGGCATGAGCAATCGCGATATCGCGGAAGAACTGCAGATCAGTGAGCACACAGTGAAGGTTCATTTGTGGCGCCTCTTCAGGCGCCTCAACGTCAAGAGCCGGTCGCAAGCTAGCCACCTGGCTCGCACACAGGGCTTGCTCTGACAGGTTCCAACCTGGGGTGGCTGGGCTGAGTCCCGCTGGCCGGGGTTGCCCGGCGGCAAGTAACTTTCTTTTGCTTCGCCAAAAGAAAGTCACCAAAGAAAAGGCGACCCGCAGTCTGGGTCCCTACGCTTCGCTTCGGGCAACCTGCGGTGCTCGACTACGGCGGGGTCTCGCGCAAACTCGCTTCGCTCAAACTCGCTTCGCT
>NZ_JBFUBU010000078.1:0-13136 GCF_056405595.1 Polaromonas sp. P1_G1 | reverse complement strand
CAGGGCCGGCGTTGTCTGAGCGAAGCGAGTTTAGCCGGACCCCGCTTGGCTCGAGCACCGCAGGTTGCCCGTAGCGAAGCGTAGGGACCCAGACTGCGGGTCGCCTTTCTTTTGCTTACTTTTCTTTGGCGAAGCAAAGAAAAGTGAGTTGCTGCCGGCAACCCCGGCCAGCAGCACTCAGAGGGGAGCGCAACGCCGGAGCAAGAACCGGTCCAACAAACGCCCCTATGGGCGCGCGGCCCCAAACGGCATACCATCGCGGTCTGGCAAGGAGAAACCATGAACAGCCACGCGAGCATCCACCGCATTTACCGCCTGGTCTGGAGCGAAGACTCCAGGCGTTTTGTGGCCGTGGCGGAGACCGCCGGGGGCCGGGGAGGCCGCGCTTCATCCTCTCGCGTGGCGATCAATGCCGGCGGCCTGGCGCTGGCCATGGCGTGCTTTGCGCAGCAGGCCGGGGCTGCCGATGCGGCCAATGCGAACGTCGCCGTCGGTGCGGCGGGCATCACGACTGTAGGCAACACCACCACCATTCACCAGTCCAGCCAGCGCGTGGCGATTGACTGGACCAGCCTGTCTACCCGCGCCAACGAGGCGCTGATCTTCAACCAGCCCAATGCCCAAGCGATTGCCTTGAACCGCATCACCGGCTCCAGCCCCAGCGAGTTGCTGGGCAGCCTCACGGCCAACGGCCAGGTGTTTATCCTGAACCCGAACGGTGTGCTGTTTGGCGCCGGGTCTCAGGTCAATGTCGGCGGCCTTGTCGCTTCCACCCTGGGCATGAGCAACGCCGACTTTATGGCCGGCAAGCATGTGTTCACGGGCTCGGGTGGTGTAGTGGTCAACCAGGGGACGCTGAACGCAGGGCAGGGTGGCTATCTCGCGCTGCTGGCACCCGAAGTGCGCAACGAAGGCGTGATGACGGCATCGCTGGGAACCGCGCTTCTCGCGGCAGGCAACAAGGTCACGCTGAACCTTGATAACGGTTCCTTGCTGGGCTACAGCATCGACCAGGGCGCCCTCAACGCGCTGGCCGAGAACAGGCACCTGATCCAGGCCCATGGCGGGCAGGTGCTGCTGTCGGCAAAAGCCATGGACAGCCTGACCACGGCCACCGTCAACAACACGGGCGTGATCGAAGCAAAGACGCTGCAGAACAAGGCCGGCCGCATCCTGCTGATGGGCGACATGGAGGCCGGCACGGTCAATGTTGCCGGCACGCTGGATGCGAGCGCACCCGGCGGCGGTGATGGTGGTTTTATCGAAACCAGCGCGGCGCAGGTGAAAGTGGCCGACGGCGCCGTCATTACCACGCTCGCCGCCAACGGGAACCACGGCACCTGGCTGATCGATCCGACCGACTTCAGCATCGCCGCGGGCAGCGGCGCATTGACCGGCAGCGGCATAGGCGCGGCCACGCTGGCCGCCAGCCTCAACCTGGGCAATGTGGCGCTGGCGACCAGCAACGTGGGCGGTTTTGACGCCGGCGACATCCACGTCAACGCAGCCGTCACCTGGAACGCCGGCACCACGCTGACCCTGAGCGCCTGGCGCAACATCAACATCAATGCCTCCATCACCTCGCAGCATGCCAACGGCAAGCTGGCGCTCGAATACGGGCTGGGCGCGCTCAATGCGGGCAACACCGCGAGCTACAACGTGCGCGCGGCGGTCAACCTTCGGGCCGGCGACAACTTCAGCACCCGGCTGGGCAGCGACGGCGTGACGGACCCGTACAAGGTCATCACCAGCCTGGGCGCGGCGGGCAGCACCACGGGCACCGACCTGCAGGGCATCAACGGCAATCCCACCGGCAACTATGTGCTGGGCGCCGACATCGACGCGAGCGACACCGTGAACTGGAACGCCGGCGCGGGCTTCGACACCCTGGGCGGCGTTGGTGCGCCGGGCATTTTTGAGGGCCGCTTCGACGGCCTCAACCACAGGATACGCAACTTGTTTATCAACCGCCCGGGCGACAACTTCGTCGGCCTGTTCGGCCTCACGCAGAGCACCAGCATCCGCAATCTCGGGCTGGTGGGCGGCAGCATCACCGGCGCCGACTTTGTCGGCGCCATCGCGGGGCAGGGCTGCTGCACCACCTTCAGCAATGTTTACAGCACGGCAGCGGTCCGAGGCAATGACGAGGTCGGCGGCCTCGTCGGCGAACTCAGCCAGGGCGGCATCACCGACGCCTACGCGGGCGGCGCCGTGACGGGCGACAACAAGGTCGGCGGCCTGGTCGGCAGCTCGCTGGACGGCAACATCACGCGCGCCTACAGCACAGGCCGCGTCACGGCCGCTGGTATGGCGGGTGGGCTGGTGGCCGAACAGGTCAACACAGCGGTGACGAACAACAGCTATTGGGACATTGGCACTTCAGGGCAGGCCGCCAGCGCGGGCGGCATCGGCAAGACGAGCGCGCAGCTGATGCAGGCCGCCACCTTCAGCGGCTGGAACATGGCCACCCAAGGCGGCTCCACTGCGACGTGGCGCATTTACGAAGGCCAGACCGGCCCGCTGCTGCGCAGCTTCCTGCTACCGCTCACGCTGCCCGATACCAGCGTGGCCTACACCGGTGCGCAGCAATCGGGTGCGAGTGCGCCCGGCGTCACGGCGGCCAGCGGCATCAACCCCGGGATCTACGGTGCCTGGTCGGGCCAGGAGGGTTATGACATCACCGGCGGAACACTGACGATCAGGGGGGCGGAGCCGGTATTCCTGATCGACGAGGCCTACCGCAGCGCCATGGTCTATCTGGCGGGCGTGGCCCGGTCGGCGAACCAGCAGCCCCGCCCAAGCCCTGAAGGCCTGGCCGCTGTGTTGTCTGCCGCGGCGGCGGAAGCGGACGATTAGCGGGGGGGGCTTAGCTGCGATGGCCGCTGGAGTCCAGCGATATTCGTCTCTTTTTGTCGTCAAAACTAGCTACAAACCTCGCCACCCAAACGGTGGCAACGCCCTGGTGCTGGGCTAAGCTACAACAATAGGTTACATTTTCGCGGTATAGCCCCGGGACGGCTGCGCAGCCAGCCTCTTGTGGCCGCTTTCATCGGTGCAGGCGAGCGCCGTGGGCTGCGAATAAAAGCATTGGGATTGGGGCAAAGGGAAAACCGCGTGGACTATGACGGGCGCTTGAATCTTGATGTGCGTGAGCCTGGGGATCAGGATCGCGCCGCGAAAAGGCAGCGCGCTGTTTTTTCACCTGCCCCGACCCGGGGAATAACAGCGGAACCCTGCATGGCGGCCGGGCCATTGAGAAGAATACCGAGGATCACCTATGAACTGCATCTACCGCATTGTCTGGAGCCAGGTCAGCAACAGCTGGGTGGCAGTGGCTGAAAACGCCCGCGGGCGCGGCAAGTCGACAAGCGGCCCGCGGCTGGTTGCCGCCGCCCTGGCGCTGGCCGGTGCCTCCTGGGGAATGTCATCGGCCCATGCCGCCGATGCGGCCAACGCCTCGGTAAGCGCGGGCTCGGGCAGCGTCGCCACGGTGGGCAACGCCACAACGATCAATCAGGTCAGCCAGCGACTGGCGATTGACTGGACAAGCCTGTCGACCGCGGCCCAGGAAGCGCTGATCTTCAGCCAGCCCAATGCCTCTGCGATCGCACTGAACCGCATCACTGGCAGCAGCCCCAGCCACCTGCTGGGCAGCCTCACAGCCAACGGCCAGGTGTTTATTCTGAACCCGAACGGCGTGCTGTTTGGTGCGGGTTCGCAGGTCAATGTGGGCGGCCTGGTGGCTTCGACGCTGAACATGAGCAATGCCGACTTCATGGCCGGCAACCACGTGTTCACGGGCTCGGGCGGTTCGGGTTCGGTGGTCAACCAGGGCACGCTGAATGCAGCATCCGGCGGTTACCTGGCCTTGCTGGCACCGGAGGTTCGCAACGAAGGTGTGATGACGGCATCGCTGGGCACCGCACTGCTCGCCGCCGGCAACAAGGTGACGCTAAACCTCGACAACGGTTCCTTGCTCGGTTACAGCATCGACCAGGGCGCGATCAATGCGCTGGCCGAGAACAAACATCTGATCCAGGCGAACGGTGGCCAGGTCCTCCTTTCAGCCAAGGCCATGGACGCCCTGACCACGGCCACCGTCAACAACACGGGTGTCATTGAAGCGAAGACCCTGCAGAACAAGGCCGGCCGCATCCTGCTGATGGGGGACATGGAGACAGGTACCGTCAACGTCGGCGGCACGCTGGATGCGAGTGCACCGGATGGCGGCAACGGCGGTTTTGTCGAAACCAGCGCGGCCCACGTCAAGGTGGCCGACAGCGCCCGGGTGACCACATTGGCCGCTGCCGGCAACACCGGAAAGTGGCTGATAGACCCCAACGATTTCACCATCTCCGCCACGGGCAACATGACGGCCGCGGCCGTCGCGGCCGCTTTGACCGGCGGCAATTTTGAAATCGCCACCGCCACCATGGGCACGGCCGGCGGCAACGGCGACATCCATGTCAACCAGGCGATCAACCGGACGGACAACAACACCTTCACGCTGACGGCCGAGCGCGACATCAACATCAATAGCCTCGCGAACATCACCAAAACCAATGCAGGCGCGGCCGGTATGACCATGACCGCCGGGCGCAACATCCTCCTCAACGGCAATATCGGTGTGGGCGGGCCTTCCACAAATCTTTCTGTGACGGCCAACGCCGCCGGCGATATTACCGGCACGGGAACCCTGAACCTGAACGCTGGCGCGATGGACATGACGGCCGGCGGCAGCCTCGGCGGCACCGACGGCCTGGGGCAAATCTTTGCCGGCAGTTTGAAGCTGAAAGCCACCACGGGTGAGCTGATCATGAATAGCGGCGTGGACTGGCAGGCCAGCTCCTTTGACCTGTACGCGGGTACCAACATCCGGGGAAATGCCGGCGCCGTCAACGCCACCCTGAGCTCTGCCGGCGGCGCCTTCACCGCATCAGCGGGCAACACGGGCAACGGCCGGATACGCGTGAACGCCTTCGGCGGCGCCATAGGCACGCTCAACCTGAGCACCCAGGGCACGGGCGGCGGCGGGCAGATCGACTTCACCGGCGGTGCAGCCATCAACAACGCCATCATCACGGCCGCACATGACGTGAACGTCAGCGCGACCGGCAGCCTCAACCTCAATGCCCTGACCCTGACGGGCGCCAACCAGAACGTTAACCTGGCGGCCGGTGGCGGCACGCTAACGACGCTGGGCGCCCTGAATACCGGGGCGGGCAACCTGACCTTGTCGGGCGGCTCTCTCTCCCTGGGCGGCGCCTTGAGCGCCAAAGACCTCAGCCTGACCGCAACGAGCGGCCTGAACATCAATCGGGATATCACGGCAACCGGCAACCTGGTGCTCACTGCAGGCAATACGGGCGTTCAGCAGACTGCCGGCGACCTGATGGTGGGCGGTACGGCCAGCGTGAACGCCGGCCCGGGGCAGGTGAGCCTGAGCGGCCTCAACAATTTCAATGGCGCAGTCAGCGTTACCACGCTCGGCGCAAACAATGTCATCATCAATTCCGTCGGCAGTCCGTTGACGCTGGGCACTTTGTCGCTAGGCAGCGGCGCTCTGACCCTGCTCGGCAACAACATCACCCAGACGGGCGCGATCACGCAGGCGGCAGGCGCGGGCGCGGTGACCATCAACGGCGGCGCCAGCGCAATCAACCTGAGCAATGCGGGCAACGATTTCACGGGCGCAGTCGGGCTCAGCAATTCCAGCGGCAACGTGGCCGTCAGTGACCTGAATGACCTGAAGCTGGGCCCCTCCACGGTGGCGGGCACCCTGGCCGCCACCTCCAGCACCGGCTCGATTTCGCAAGCCGGCGCGCTGAACGTGACCGGCGCCGCCACCTTCACGATCAACGGCTTCAACAAGGACGTGCTGCTGGGAAGCTCGGCCAACACTTTCGGTGGCGGCGTGACGGTCAACGGCAGCGGCAGCGTGAAGGACATGGCCTTCCGTTATGCCAGCGGTTTTGCCTTTCCCACGGCGCCCACTTACTCCGGCACCCTGACGCTGATCAGGGACGTCGGGACCATAGACCTGGTGGGCATGCAAAGCTTGAGCGGCGGCCTCGCGCTGACAGCGGGCGGCGGCATCAATCTTGTGGGCACCACCCTGCAAACGGGTGGCGCACAGACCTTTAACAGCGCCGTGAATGTCATCGGCCCTGTCAGCCTGACCAGCACCGGAAGCTCCATCACGTTTGCCAATACGGTCAACGGCGCGAACGCACTGAGCACCACGAGTTCAGGCGCCACCACGTTTGCCGGTAATGTCGGTGCCACCAACGCGCTAACCAGCCTGAGCGTCACCGCGGGCGGTCCCATCGTGGTGCAAAGCGGCGCCACGCTGAATGCGGGCGACCTGAAGATGACCGCGGCAAACGGCATCGGCAACGGCATTGGCGGCGCGGCGTCCATCAATGCGGCACGCGTGAGTGCCATCAACACCGTCAGCGGCAACATCGCGCTCGCGCACACGGGCACCGGCAAGATCGTGGTCACCGACCTCGGCCAGGGCGATGGCATCCAGAACACCGGCTTCGGCGGCGTCAGCCTGACTGCGGCCAATGGCAGCATCCAGGTATTGGGCAGCAAGGTGACTGCGGCCGGCGGCAACGTCGTGCTCAGCGCGGCGGGCAGCAGCGACACGCACTCGCTGGAGATCGTAAACAACGGCGCCACGCGCTCGAACGTCACTACCACCGGCGCCGGCACCATCACCCTCAGCGGCAGCCTGACCGGCGGCGGCGCCAGCGCCACCGGTGGGTCGGCGGGGGGCCTGGTCGTGACGAACTCCAGTATCACGGCGGGCACAGGCGACATCAACATCACCGGCAACGCCGGCGGGGTATCAACCGGCGGCCAGATAGAGCGCGGCTTTCGCGTGGATACGGGCTCGCAGATCACGGGCGCCGGCAACATCACCCTGACGGGTTCAGTGACGGGCAATCAGGTCATTCCGCCGGACCCATACACCGGTCCCGCGAGCAAGGGTGGTGAGCTGTCCAATGGCGCCACCGTGTCCAGCACGGGCGGTAATGTCACGCTCTCGGGGACATTCAATAACACCAATCATTACGGCAGCACCGGCCTGGCGGTGAACGGCAAGGTGCAGTCCGGCGCGGGCAGCAAGGTCACGCTCACCGGGGAGGCCACGACAGGGGGCTACCTGAGCGGCGGCCTTTTCAGCGGCGCCGGCACGGGTTTGTCTACCGGGGTCCTGTCTGAAATCATTGCCGGGACGGGCGGGCTTGATCTGACGGGCACCGTGCACTCTCCGATACCTGCGACCAACCTGACCGGGATATCCTTCAACGGCGCCGCAAGCTCGACCGGCAACATTGCCGTCACCGGCACCTCAACCGCTGTCAGCGCTTTGGGAATCAGGGTCGTGGACATGGTAGGCGGCACCCTGACAGGCCTGGGCTCGGCCACCATCACGCTCAGCGGCGGCTCGGGCGTTCCCGGGTCGGCGCCCGCTTCGTCTTACGATGTCGGCCTCGTGGGCACCGCGGTCAGCACGGCCGGCGGGCAGATCAACCTGATCGGCAACCGGGTAAAGATTGACAGCAGCATTAATTCAGGCAGCGGCCGGACGGTGATTACACCGTCCACCACCAACCGCGAAATTACGCTGGGAGGCACAGACGAAGTCAATTACCTCAACCTGAGCAACAGCGAACTCAACCTGATCACCGCTTCGGTGTTGGCGATCGGCGGCACTGCTTACAACGGCGGCATCACCATCGGCAACGCGGTCAACATGGCCAACACGCAGAGCCTCAGCCTGGTCAACAGCAGCGCCTCAGGCCCGGGTATCAGCCAGACGGCGGCCTTGACCGTCGCCAACCTGAACGCCGACGCACGAAGCGTCACCCTGAACAACGCCGGCAACCAGATCAGCCAGATCAGCGGGCGCTCGTACGGAGGCGATTTCCAGGTCAGTTCCGCCTCCGCCCTGTCCGTGGGAACGGTCGACGGCACGGCTGGCATCAACGCCGGGGGCAATTCCATCTTGCTGAACAGCAGCGGCGCCCTGACGCAGACCCAGACCATCGTCGGCGCCGTACTTCAAGCCACGAGTTCCGGCGGCATGGCGCTGAACAACGCCGGCAACCAGGTGGGCGCTTTTACCGCCACCAACAACGGCTCGGGTGACCTGGTGCTGCGCAACGGCATCAACACCACGCTCACTTCATTGACCAATACCGGCGCAGGCCGCATTGACGTCGACAACATCGGTACGGTGACGCTGGCGTCAGGCGGCATCACCAGCAGCGGCACGGCCACCGGTACCACCGCCGGCACAGCGGCGGTGCGCATCAAGGGCTCGCAGGGCATCGTGGCCAGCGGCGCGGCGCCGCACATCAGCAACTCGGCGGGCGGCTCGGTTTACCTCGACGGCGGCGCGGGCAATGTGGGCGCCAGCCCCGCCGGCGCGGTGGGGATCTCCGCCGCGTCCGTCAGTGCGGTAGGGGCCGGCGGCGCCTCGCAGGTCAACCTGAGCCTGGCCAACGGCGGCACGCTGGAAAACATCTTCGCGGCGGGCGGTGCCAACGTCTCGGCCACGGCCGGCAACCTGGCGGTCAAGACGGTGGCCGGCAGCGCTGTCACCCTGAGCGCCGCGGCCGGCGCCATCACCGATGCCAACGGTGCAGCCAACAATATCAGCGGCACCACGCTCAACGCGTCGGCGCTGAACGGCATCACGCTGAACACCAATGTGTCGGGCCTGCAAACGCTGGCGACCACAGGCGCCGGCGCTGCTGGCGACATCAACATCACCGCCGCCAACGCACTGAGCAGCAGCAATCTCAGCATCAGCACCAACGCCGGATCCGCGCAGACGGTCAGCCTCTCATCAGCCGCCGGCATCACGGTCGACAGCGCCTTCGGCAACAGCCAGGACAAGTTCAAGCTGATCGCCACCGGCGGCAACATCGCCATCAACGGCGCGCTGACCGCCGGCGAGCTCACGCTGAGCACGACAGGCACCGGTACACAGACCGCCGCCATCACCGCCACCGGCCTGGAACTGCTGGGCAGCGGCACGCACACCCTCAACAACGCGGGCAATGCGGTGACGACGCTGGCGGGCAATACCGGCAACGTCGATTATTCGCAAGCTGGCGCGCTGGCCATAGGAACGGTCAACACCGCGGGCCTCACCGCCAGCGGCAAGGTGCTGGTGCGTGCCACCGGCGCGGCGGGCGACATCACGCTGAACAACGCCGTCACCTCCGGCAGCGCCGCGAATGATTCGCTGGTGCTGGCCGCCGGCCGCAACTTCATCAACAACGCCGGTGCCACGCCGCTGAACCCGGGGGCAGGGCGCTTCCTGGTGTATTCGACCGACCCGACGGCCAACACCTTCGGCGGCTTTGCCTCCACCGGCAATGCCTTCAGCCGCACCTATGGGGCCAATGCGCCCACCGATGCGTCCATGACCTCGCTCAGCGGCAACCGCATGGTCTACAGCGTCACGCCGATGATCAACATCACAGGCGACAACCAGGCCAAGGTGTACGGTGCGGCCGAGCCGGGCCTGAGCTACACCGTGGGCTCCGGCCTGGTCGCGGGCGACACGGCGGCCAGCGCGCTGGCCGGACTGCTTGCCGCACCGACGGGCTCGGCCGCATCCGCGGGCACACACGCCATCACGCAGGGCACGCTGGCCTCGGCCCTGGGTTACGGCATTGCCTACACCAACGGAACGCTGACGGTGGACAAAGCCACGCTGACCGTGAGCGGCATGGCGGCCACCAACAAGACCTACGACGGCAGCGCAACGGCGACCCTGGGCAACATCGGCACCCTGGCAGGCCTGGCCTACGGCGAGGCATTGACCTTGAACTCCACCGGCGCCAGCTTCGTCGATGCGAACGCCGGCACCGGCAAGACCGTCACGGCGACCTACAGCCTCGCCAACGGCACAGGGCTGGCCAGCAACTATCAGCTGGCAGCGGCGCCCGTTACGGCGACAGCCGATATCGCCCAGGCCAACCTGACCGTCAGGGCCAACAACGACAGCAGGACCGTGGGCGGCGCGGCCTATGCCGGCGGCAACGGCGTGAGCTACAGCGGCTTTGTGGGCGGCGAAACGGCCGCGGTGCTGGGCGGTGCGCTCAGCTACGGCGGCAGTTCACAAGGCGCCAGCGCCGTCGGCAGCTACGCCATCACTGCAAGCGGCTACAGCGCCGCGAATTACGTGCTGGCCTATGTCGATGGTGTGCTGACCATCAGTTCCGTGGTGGTGCCCCCGACGCCAGCCGGCGGCGGCGTGCCGGGTGGTGCCGCCCCGGCGGATGACGCCTACCGTAGCGCGCTGTACAACGTGGCCAACTCGGGTGGTTCAGGGGGCGGCAGTGGTGGCGCGGGTGGCGGTGCAGATCCCGGCGATGCCTTGAGGGCCGCCGCCGCTGAAGCCGGTAACACCGGTGAAGAATAAGCCACCCCCGTTCCGGCTTGCGCTTAGCATTGCGCGGGTTTTTGCGGGGTTGGGCGGCATGTCGCTAAAAATGGGGACATACAGGCCGGCTGCTCTCTGCGACAGTGCGGAAGCGGCGCATCTGCTGCATTGGCAGTAGGGCGCTATGGCCGGGGGATGTACAAAAATCGCAGGATGCCGGAGGGACCTGGCAGGCGGCCCCGGGGTGGCRGCATTTGCCGTGTGAGTGTTAAGTCGAAATGAAATAATGAAAATCAATTCCTTGCCCCTTTCCACCCTGGCCTCGGCGATTTTGCTGGCAATGCACGGCGGCGCCTGGGCGCAAACCCCGCCCCAGCCCGATGCCGGCCAGGTGCTGCGAGACCTGCGCCAGGCGCCACCCACGCCGCCCCCGCAGGCGGCACCCTTGCAGCGTATCGAGGAATCACCCGACCTGAGCCAGAAGGGCGAGGCCACGGTGCTGGTCAAGTCCATCGCCATCACCGGCAATCAGGAAATCCCGACCGCCGAACTCCAGCCGCTGGTGGCCAACCTCCTGGGCGCCGAGCGCTCGCTGAGCCAGCTCAATGCCGCCGCGCGCCGCATCACCGTCTACTACCGCAGCAAGGGGTTTGCCGTGGCTAGAGCCTACCTGCCCGCGCAGGACATCACCGACGGCGCCGTCACCATCAGCGTCATCGAAGGCCGTATCTCCAGCCACAAGATCAACAACCAGTCGCTGCTCAGCGACGAGCGTGCCCAGGCCTACCTGGGCCAGGTCAAGGACGGCGACGTCATCAGGAGCGAGCAGATAGACCGCGGCCTGCTGCTGCTGCAGGACACCCCCGGCGTGAGCACCTCGCGCGCCACGCTGCAGCCCGGCGCCAGCGTCGGCACCTCCGAATTGCTGATCGAGGTCAACCCCGCCAAGCCCTACAGCGGCAGCGTGGTGCTCGACAACTACGGCAGCCGCTACACCGGCGAATACCGCCTGGCCGGCACCTTCAACGTCGTGAGCCCGCTGAAAATCGGCGACCAGTTCACCGCCAATCTGTTGACCTCCGGCGACAACCTGAGCTTCGCCCGCCTGGCCTACCAGCTGCCCATCGGCAGCGACGGCCTCAGGCTGGGCGCGGCCTATTCCGACATCCACTACAAGCTCGGCAAGGAGTTTGAAGCCCTGCAGGCCCACGGTACGGCCACCAGCGCCAGCGTGTTCGCCGCCTATCCGTTTATCCGCAGCCAGTTCAAGAACCTGAACGGCACGGTCTCGTACGAAGACAAGAGCCTCAAGGACTATGTCGACGGCACCAACACCTTCACGCCCAAAAAAGTCAGCGTCACCAGCTTGGGCCTCTCGGGCAGCCTGCAGGACACGCTGGGCGGCGGCGGCATCACCGGCCTTGATTTGTCGGTGGCTTTCGGCAACCTGAGCATCAACTCGCCGACGGCGCTGGCCATAGACGCCGCCTCGGCCCAGTCCAACGGCAGCTACACACGCTTCAGCTACGGCGCGAACCGCCTGCAGCGTTTCACCGACAGCACCTTCCTGGCGCTCTCGGTGGCCGGCCAGACAGCCAGCAAAAACCTCGATTCATCGGAAAAATTCTCATTGGGCGGCATCAACGGCGTGCGCGCCTATCCGCAGGGCGAGGCCAGCGGCGACGAAGGCTACCGCGCCACGGTGGAGTTGCGCCACAACGTGATCCCCAACGTGCAGGCCACGGTGTTTTACGACGTGGGCAAGGTCACCATCAACCGCAAGCCCTTCGGCCCCGCGGCCTCGAACAGCCGCAACCTGGCTGGTGTGGGTGTGGGTGTGAATGCCAGCCTGGGGCCTGTGCAACTGCGCTCTTCGCTGGCCTGGCGCACCGACGGCGGTTTGCCGACCTCGGTCCCGGCATCGGCGGCCAAGCGGCCTACGCTGTGGATGCAGGCGTCCGTCACTTTCTGATCTTTAACTCCCTCCCCCACTGGGGGAGGGTTGGGGTGGGGGCCAGCGGCGTTTCAATCACGCACAGCCGAACATTCACCATCGCCAGCCCCCATCCCAACCTTCCCCCAGCGGGGGAAGGAGCAATACCCCCTCCCCAAATGAGGGCCAGCGGCCTCCAATCGCTTCAGCGTCCGCCCTTGGCGCCACAGCGTTGCACCGCCGCCGTTGCCGCCACCGTCTCAGCCATAGGCGCCGAGAAATAGCGCGCTGAAACTTCCAGTACGCGCCTCGCATTCAACTCCATCTCG
The DNA here is from genome assembly GCF_056405595.1 of Polaromonas sp. P1_G1. NCBI lineage: Bacteria > Pseudomonadati > Pseudomonadota > Betaproteobacteria > Burkholderiales > Comamonadaceae > Polaromonas > Polaromonas sp. P1_G1. The sequence continues at coordinate 463 of NZ_JBFUBU010000078.1, read as the reverse complement.
AAGCAGGGCGGCCGCGGCGCCTGCACATAAAAAGGCCAGGGCGCGGACACGCGCGCCGGCTGCGGCCGGGGTTGGGGCGTGACGCGCGCCCAGGGCGGAGGGTGGTGGTTTGACAGCTGCATCTCGGTCCTTTGTTCTCATTGGATTGGGTATTTGGGTGAAGCAATATTACTGTATATAAATACAGTTATCCGTCCTGATTTACCCATGGAAACAATGAACCTGGCCTGACGGTATCGCCCGCTGTGCGCAGCCTTTTTCCGATTGAATTCCCTCTCCCTGATTCAACTCCCTCCCCCGCTGGGGGAGGGTGGGGTGGGGGCCAACGGCCTTCGAACAAGCATCGCGAAACATCCACCACCGCCAGCCCCCATCCCAACCTTCCCCCAGCGGGGGAAGGAGCAAAAACCGACTTCCCCGCTTTAACTCCCTCCCCCGCTGGGGGAGGGCAGGGGTAGGGGCC